>JBBSTQ010000003.1:0-41424 GCA_038235745.1 Sphingobacteriales bacterium | reverse complement strand
TTAACGGCTTTAGCTTTTCATTTCTTTTCAACGGTTTCTCTTTTACCCTGGTCTTTTTTTCCAAACGCTCTACAATTTTGTAAACTTCTGGATCTGCATAAGTTCCGTAGCCGTTAATTACAATACCTTTTACACCATGTTTTTGAGACGAAATTGCATAAACAATCATTTCATCGCCGGGGTCTGTTTCGCCTTCAAAACGGTGGGTTTCATCAATCACAAACTCGTCTGGCGAAAGTTGCCTTTCAGTTTGCTTGCAAACTAGACATTCCGCATTTTTCAACACCTCAAAATCTGTTGTATAACCTTTTTTGGCAAGTTGATTAATTGCTTCGCTTACGGTTTCATAATATTGCTGTTGTTGTGCTTTCATGATATTTAGATTTTCTATCGCTAAATTTTTAGTGATAATTTAATTTGCCGTCCACCAGTTTGGTAGATTGGGTCTGTGAGTGCTCGGTTGATTTATCTTTTGGCATAATGTGCTATCATACAACGATGGCATCACCACCAAAGTACTTCTTAACACATTATCGCTGTTGGTTGTGCTGTTGTCAATACCTCCAATTTATTAACGCCGGTTTCAAATTCTTCGGATTCCATAAAATCGGCGTAAGCCCGAAAAGCAGGATGTCGCCATTCTGTGTTTTTAGAATCTGTACTTGGTTTGCGTCTCCCGCCCAAGGCTGCAAGATGAACATATTTAATTCCATTATGTTCCAAAAAGCTTTTTAAAACATCTTGGTTAAACCAAGGGAATTTTCTTGAACCCGGAAAGTGTCTTACATCCACTAGTAAGTCAATATTGTAATGTTGTAAAATATCAAGAAACTCGCCTGCACTATGGGTGGAATGTCCGATTGTCCAAATGGTTTTTTGATCTTGACTCATTGGTATGTTTGTTTGTCAGAATTATAACCTCACAAACCATGCTAGTTGTGAATTTATTTTAGGTCGCTTTTTTACGAGGCTATTTGCGCTAACGATTGAAGTGGCATCCTTTTTTGTCCTCTAACTCCGTTCAGGATGACAAAAAAGATAAAACGGAAAGCGTGTTAAAGCGCCCTGATTGTGATGACCTTAGCTTCCAATTAAACTTACCCTATCAAATGTGCCAAACCACTTTCCACCGATCCGCATAAAACATTGATGCTGTTTTCAGTAAAAATTGTCTCAATAATTTCTCGGCCCTTTTTATATTCATCATGAATAGGGCAAGGATGCGTGGCAGAACATTTACTTAAACCCAAACCACATTCGGTAAAAACACTTTGACCGTCAATGGTGGTCACAATATTGATGATGGGTTGTTGCCGTTGTCCTTCGGTAATTAAAAATCCGCCACTTGGTCCTTTTACACTGTTTATTACATTCTGCTTTACTAAATTCTGTAAAATTTTACTCACAGTATGTTCACTTGCGTTGATGTGTTGCGCAACTTCTTTTACTCCAGCTTTTTCGCTATGATCTGCTTTGGAGGCTAAATAAATTACGGCCTTAATAGCCGTTTTACAAGTATTACTTAACATATTAATCGTTCAAAAATGTGTTACCTTCTTCAGAAATCATATCTGGATTCCATGCTGGCTCAAAAACGAGCTCTACCTTAATTTCACAATCTGCGTAAGTCTGTTGCATAGCCTGTTTGGTGGCATCCACAATGGACTGGCCCATGGGGCAAAACTTGGTGGTAAGCGTCATGTTTACGGTGATCTCCTTAGCTTCTTCGTTAAAATGAATCTCATAAACTAAACCTAAATCTACAATATTTAACCCAATTTCCGGATCCATTACTTGATACAATCCTGTTAAGGCAATGGTGCTTTTTAGTTCGTTATTTGTTGCGACGTTCATTTTAATTTTGATTGATGAAACAGAATTGTAAACACGTTTATATTGTATAACAGCGCATTTATCAACAATAAAATTGCACCAATGTTTAGTGCAAAAATATTCATGTTGATGATGCCAAAGCTAAGAATTACAAACCCCAAAAGGTAACAGATTACATTTGCGATGAACAAGTTATTTTTAAAAAGTTCTTTCGGATTTGGCGTTTTGCCCAATCCCGCGATATCGTGATAAACTTTGTTCCAAACGATAAACGGCAATGTTTTGAAAGTCATTCCTAAAATGATTGCCGTTATCCAGCCAAAAAAGATGGTAAAGCCGTAAAGCATTGTAAATTGCTGCAATCCTAATGTGCTGAATATTAAAATGATGCCGATGATAATTACCAAAGGAATGCCTATCAAAGCCACGGAAAGCATTGAAATTTGCACCTGTTCATCAACTTTTTTACGGATTCTTTTTTGATACGATTTATAAATATAGTTGCCGAATAACAAAACGGCTGAACCAGTTAGTGCTACGGGAACTAGCGTCAACAACTGATTAGTTCCGTAAATAAAACTGATAATGAAAGCAATAAGTCCAGTGTTAATAAGTCCGTAAATCCACCATAAAGTTTTCGTATTCTCGTATTTTGAGATCAAAAACATCGGTATCAACCTTGCCCCAACTCCAATAATCATCAGTAAAAACCAGCCTACAATACCTAAATGTGCATGAAGCGATAAGTAATGAACCGATGCCTGCGTAAAAATTGGAGTTTGGAAATTATAAACCAGCAACAATCCCACGACAGTGGTTACCAGCAACCAAATTACTGCGGTAAAAGCCGAAACTGCGTGTACATTGGGTTTTTTAGTTTTTACAATGCTGATGGTTAAGTTTAGCAGGTAACTGATGACAGCCAGATTAATTAAAATTCCACCAGTTTTGGCTAAGCTTCCGAAATCAAAATTATAGAACGCATAAACCAATAGCGGAATGCCGATAGCACCCAATACGAAAGATGCGTAAGCTAAAAAATTACTGTGCAGCTTTCCCTCAATTAACACCGGAAACAGTTGATGACTTGCACCCAAAATCATCATGGTTCCCCAACCTAAAGCCATGGTATGCGTTATTGCTAAAGCTTTTGCGTTAAAGTGGTGCTGTGTAAAAGCGCTTAGATCAGACATCATCAGTATTGTAGCTACAAAAAAAGACAGTGCAGCGTAAGCATAAAACGGCAAAACCACTCGGTAGTCTGTGTTTTTTATGGGACTATTTGCGCCTGCTACAAACATCGTTAGTCCTTATAGATTAAAAGATGGACTTCGCCGTCATTTATTTCTTGAATGCGATACTCAAAACCTTGGTCGGCAAGTTCTGGCAATAAAAAGACCGGAATTCTTTTGTGGTAAACAAATAATGCACTGCCTTTCGGGAGATTTTCTAATTCGCCCAAAATGGTGTGCATCGGTTTTGGCATTTCCATTTCACGAACATCCACCTTTACCATTTTGTCTTTGAAACGGGTATTGAGCTGTCCCCAACCGCCACCTTCTGAAGATTCGTTTTCCTGTTCTGCAACTTCTTCTGCATCAGCTGGCCTATAAAAATAGGTTTCTATAAGGTCATCATCAACCTTATCGATGTAAATGATAAAACCTTTTTTCTCCAACATTTTAACCAACGGAACGGGTTCAAAAGTATTGATGATTTTTAGCGCTTGTTCTGCTTTTATGGTTTTAATTTTTTCTAAAATCAGTTTTAAAGGATCTTGTCCTGAGGTTAACAGCTCTCTCACATCAAAATCAACAATTTGTTCTTTTGTGATTTGAGCAACAAATGCCGGAACATCTTTTTGTTCAGTTTCAGCAAAAGCAATTTCTGCATCAACCTCAAAACCGAGTGGTTTTAACTTCTCGAAAAACTCTTCAACCCCATGACCAACCATTTTAGACGCCATTGCAATGCTGGTTCTGTTCGCCAATATTTTCCTTAGGATTGGATTCCGCAGTTTTTCCAGTTTTGGATCAATGCTGACAATGGCTTCCAGTGCATCTGGATGTGCCTTTATGATTTTGCCGATTTTGGAGTTTACGTTTATCTTTTCCATGGTTTTGATTTTAACACAGTGTTGGCTGAGCGCTGCCTCAGCCAACCTGATGTACTTATAAGTGTATTAAAGATTTACGCTACTGATTGCAAGCTTTCCTGTAGTTTTATCATTTTCGGAAATAATATGTTGTTTTCTAAATGGATGTGAAGGTGCAAATCATCCTCAAACTCTTGCAGAAGCTTAAAAATTAGCGTGTAACTTGCACAAGCATTTGCTGGCAAAGTATAATTACGGGTTACTTCTCTAAGCCGTTCCATCATCCTTCCCACGGCATCATGTTCAGCTTCCATTTCCGCAATTGTCCCAATTTTCTCCTTGCTTAAAACAGTATTCTTATCCGCCTTTACCAACTCTTTAACATATGGAAATAAAATCGTTTCCTCATCAACCATGTGTTCAGTTAGGTCTTTTGCCACGGCTTGTACCAATTCGTTGACCTCAATTAATTCGGGATGACGCTCGCCATGTACCTCCATAATTTTTTTGGCGAAAGTAGAAATATCAGGTAGGTTTTTCTTCACATAGCTGTGGTGCGTGTTCACAATGTAATCTGCTAAAAAATCTAAGTTCCAATCATCATAAGGCACTCCTCTGGTCACTGGTGCTTTATCCGTTTTTTGCAATTCCTGCTCCACTTGGGTAACATCCAAACCTTTTTCGGCACAAGCTTCTTTAACAGTTTTTTTACCTCCACAGCAAAAATCTAATCCGTATTTCTTAAAAATCTCAGCTTTACGTAAATCCTTCACGGCAAGTTCGCCCATGGTTTCTTCGTTTTCGCCGGTTATGTTTTTACGGATTTTTACTTTCCACCATTCTGGCCCTTCTTCCAAATATTCCCAAGTAAATACATTTCCTCTCTCTCCCAAAAATTGATAGTACAAAGGTTTTGGGTCGTGATCATTGTGAATGGTTAAACTTTCGCCTTCCTCCAAATCATCATAACGCTGAAAAATTGTAGGATGCTTTAATCTCGGTTCTAAAAGCGTAACGTCTAAAATATTTTCTAATGTAGCTTCCATTTTATTGATTTTTTATTTGTTGATAATTAGTTTCTTGTGATTTTAATGCGGAATAATTTTGGACCTTGCTCCAAATAATCCCACGTAAAAACATTGCCACGTAACGCTGTCAATTGGTAGTAAAGTGGTTTTGGGTCATGGTCGTTATGTAGAATTAGCGATTCGCCTGATTTTAGATTATCGTAACGCTCAAAAATTGTAGAGTGCTTTTGCTGTGGCGGAAGAATGGTCACGTCTAAAATATTATCGATTGTAGTTTCCATTATTAATTTTTTTGGATGAGTAATATGGACGTAAAGGTAACCCTATTTTTTATAATAAAAGTATTGTAGTACTTTTATTATTTTAATATGAATGTCACGATTTTGGTTGGGCAAATAACGTGAGAGAATAGAAATTTTAAAAAATTCTTTTTAAATTTCAGACTCAGAATCTTCCAAAGCTAAAAGATGAATAAACGAAAGATGCTCGCAAGCTAACGTCTTTTGAAATAAACTTCCGAAGGCCTTTTAGAATTTTTTTCGCTCTCACTACTTAATACTGGTAGATACCCTTCTTCGAGCGAAAAACCTATTAAACTTTTCGTATTTACTTTTTGATTCCCGATTAGGAAATCACCTTTTCTTTGGAAGTTCAACAAATAAATTCGTTTAATGTCTTCTAATGAAGAATAATCAATACATTCACGCCACCAAAACAGTATGAAAAAGTATCTAATTATGCTAGCGGTTACACTAGGTGTAGCGCTAAGTTCTTATGGGCAAGAATCAGCAAAACAAATTTTTGAAAGCCCAAAATTAAAAAGCGAAATAGCGAAACATAAACTTGTCGCCGTTCTACCTTTTAAAGTTTCCATTAAGTACCGGAAGCAACCTAAAAACTTTAACGCTGAAGCGAACAGGGATCAAGAGAATTCAATGTCGAAATCTGTACAGAGTAGTATGTACACCTTTCTTTTGAGAAGACAAAAAGACTACACTGTTGATTTTCAAGATGTTGATAAAACTAATATTCTACTTAAAAAAGCAGGAATGTTAGACAAGATGGACGAGTTTACAAAAGATGAAATTGCAAAAGCCCTAGGAGTAGATGCGGTTTTGGGAGGAACGTTTGAATCTGAACAGTCAAAATCTGAAGGTGCAGCAATTGCCACAGCGGTATTATTTGGAAGTTTAGGAGGAAAAACAGGGTCTGGAACTTCCGTACTGACATTAAATAATGGATCAGATGGAGAATTGTTGTGGAGATTTTTTAAAACAATGGATGATAACATCATGACCTCAACAGATGACCTGATTGAAAGAATGATGAGAAAAGTAAGTAGAAATTTTCCTTATTCTAAATAGATAATTAAGGTAAATAAGAAACAAAAAAGCAGGATTGCCATCTGACAATCCTGCTTTTTTGTTTCTTCAAATAGTTAAGATCCCTTCTTCAACTTCCCTTTATATTCTCGTTTAAATTTCTCGTACCTAGGAATAGATACGCTTTTCACATACGGATTCATGCTCCCTTTACCGCCGTTGATGTAATCTTGATGGTAATCTTCCGCTTCGTAAAAAGCATTCAATTGCCTCAATTCTGTTACCAACGATTTTTTAAAACGGTCAGAAGAACTAATTGCTTTAATCTCGTTCATCGCAATTTCTTTTTCTGCTGGTGTTTGGTAGAAAAGAATAGAACGGTAAGAACTTCCTCTGTCTGGCCCTTGTTGGTCTTTGGTAGTTGGGTCATGCGATGCAAAAAACACTTTTACCAATTCATCATAACTAATAACTTTCGGATCGTAATAAACCAGCACACTTTCTGCGTGACCAGTGGTTTCTGTGTTTACCAAGTCATACGTTGGGTTTAGCGTAGTACCGCCAGCATAGCCAGAAATCACATCATTAACACCGACTACTGCCTCAAAAATATGTTCGCTACACCAAAAACAACCTTCTGCAAACGCAGCAACTGCTTGTCCTTTCGGTGGAGTTAAGTCCATTTTTAAATCTTTCTGGTTTTTGGTGTTGTTTGATTGTCCGTTGCTACTACAAGCGGTAATGATGATTGCAAATAAGCTGAGGCTTAATATTTTGATATAATTTTTCATGTTCTGTTAATTATAATTTACAAAAGCCATCGTAATTAAAGCTTCGATTACACTAACGAACAATGCTTAGAAAAAGTTTTGAGGAATAGGATTTACCCCGCCCAGTTTTCCCCGTTAAAGCTCCAAAAATGGATGGTATTATTCACTAAAACAGGATAAAATTTGTGATCGTCCGAGTAAACAACCGTTTTTTAAAAAATGGGTTTAAAAAACAAACATTTAACCAACGTTTATTCAACATGTTTTATAAAAAACAGTTGAAAAACCTTAAATTCATCACATTATGAAAAAACTTTCAAACCACCTCATCATCTTCTTCTTACTACTTTCTTTCTCTGTTTTAGCTCAAAATAAAACCGAGAAAGCAGTGTTAAGCAATTCCTTAAATTACGGGAAATCTGTAGCCGTGTTTGGCGGTTCTGTTTCGGTAATTCCTCCCAGTGACAGCGCTAAGGTAATGTGGAAACAATATTTAGGAATGACCGTGACAAATTATGGAGTGGGTGGAGCAGGTTTTTCTTCTTTACAAGGAAAATCTCTTCAACAACAGGTTGATGAAGCCGAGGTGTTTGATATTTATGTGCTTTGGGCATCCACAAATGATTATACAGGACACCGGGCTATTGGATCTTATACCGATTACACAGAATTTGACAACTACGATAAAAAAAAATTAACCAGTCAAGCAGGAGGAATTAACTATTGCATCAAGAAAATTTACGAGTTAAATCCGAATGCTCTCATTTACTTTTTTACCTCGAGCAAAGCCTTTAGTGAAAGGGGCGGGTATGATCCATTTTATGCAAAAGGCATGAACGAATATGTTGAGGTACAAAAACAAGTTTGTGCGCTTCACGGAATTCCCGTTCTTGATCAGTTTACTTTAGGTGGCTATAATATTTATAATAAGTCTTTATATTATCATGATCCGATTCACATGAATGTGACCGGCTATAAAAAGTTAGGAGAGCTTCAGGTGGCATTTTTAGCTTTTCCCTAAATAAATGGCAACTGTATTATCTATTCTTACAAACGAAAAACCAATCCTAGTTTCAGGTTTTTTATTGCTTTTTCGGCGCCATTAAATTGTGTTACTTGTGTACTTCCAGATTCAAGATACAGCCGGTCAATACCAGTACCGGTTTGTGCTTTGCTATAGTTACCTTCAAGCTGTATTGCAAGTTGCTTATTTAAGTGATACGAAACACCGAACACGGTTTTAACATTAAAACCTTTTGCATCATGTGTAAAACTAACCGGATGTTTAAAAGCATCGATTAAATTCCAGTCTGCTTTTGCGCTATAATTTAGTTGACTGTAAGCGACAGTTAGTAGAGCGTTCAACTTAGGAGTTGAATAATTAGTCGCTACTGCCAATAAAGGCTCTTTCCAAGAAGTTTGGTACGTGGAACGGAGGCTTTTTTCACCAGGTGCCACGCCGGTTTTGTTTAATAAAAATAGGTTTTCATTACTTTCATTATATCCTGCCAAAGCTGAAAGCTTAACCTTCGATCGATCTAAAAACTGATATCCAACTAACGCAGAAAAATCGTTAAAGTCACCTTCATCACTTCGCAGTTCTGCGTAATAGGTTCTACTTTGACGGCCATCCTGATTGTAGTCTGAATCAGTAGATGTTCCAGATTTTACAAAGCATTTCGCAAATTCACCAACTAAAAACCAACGTTGTGTAAGGTTAATGTTCAGGTTAATTTGTGCTATGGGTCCGCCTATATTCCTCCATTTTACTTCCGAAAGTATGTTTGGCGATTCCCCTACAGAATTTCCCGCAATCGACCAGTTTAAGTCCGCGGAAGCGTAACCACCGTAAAAAGCAACTTCCACAAGCTGTTTTCTTTGCTGGGCGAAAAGCAAATTAGCAGACAGACATAGAATAGTAGCCGTTAGGAATTTCATATCAAGCATGAAATTTTGTTTGCCTCTGTTATAAACATCGGCAAACAAAAAATCAGTTTTGAACAATTAGTTTACAGAGAATGCTTCCCAACCCGAGATTGAGTTGCGAGTACAGGTCATAGCTTGCGTTCCATTTTCAGACGAAATGTATTTACCGTTGCTCCCCTTCAACGATATTTTACCATCTGCATTGACCACCCAATCAAACTTTTCCCAATCGCCAATAGCGTTTCTGTTACACGTGATTGCTTGTGTTCCGTTTTCGGAAGACACATATCTACCTTGCGACTTTAGCGCAACTTTACCACCACCGGCATCTACCACGGTAAAAGTTTCCCATCCCGCTGCAGACGGACGGTTGCAATTCATTGCTTCGGTACCATTTTCGCTACTTACAAATAAATTGTTTATCCCCTTAAAAGTCACATTTTGACCAATTGGCGCTTGAGAAGATGAACTTCCATTAGACCACTTAAACGTAGCGACTGCTCCGCCAGGCAAGCTATAGGTGAAAGATTGATTGCCCCATTTCACTTTGAAAGAAGTATTTGAACCCCCACTGTTAATCGCCAAAAGAACCTTACTTCCATCCGTATTTTTGAAAGCGGTTGTTTTGATATTGCCTGAGCTATTTGATGAAATACGCAAAGCACCGGGTGCAACAAATTTTGACGCATGTGCGATGATGTAATAAGCTACATTTCTTGTTACGGAGTTACCGTTGATGGTTATTGCTCCCATAGAATTTGTACTTCCGCCGGGAGTATGCGGACCGGTGTTGTTATCACTTGCTAAATTCCATTCAAGCGCAGTTTTTGACCAGTTATTCATAGAACCGATCACCACATTTTGGATGTGCCATGATAGATCTCCAGAGAAACTGCCGTTCGGGTTGGTGTATTGCTCCGTAAAATAAACGTTTTTGTTTGTTGCATTTTTAACTGTAGTCATGGCGCTGATATCACCTTCATATAAATGAAAAGCCGAACCATCCACATATGGGCTGTTGTTTGCTACATAAATAGGATACTCGGTATTATTACAGTTATGATCAAAACAGATTATTTTACAATTAAACCCAGCTCCCCTAAGTTTTGGCCCTATGTAATCATTAATTGATCCGAGCTGATTTTCTTTGGTAAGCAACATACTTGGCTCGTTATATGGGTTTTCAGGTTCATTTTGAGGGGTAATCCCCCAAATCTCAATTCCTTGTGCCCTCATTGCGTTCATATAATCCAGCCAGTATTGCCCGTAACTTTCATAGTTTTCTCCCTTTAATGTTCCGCCTACGAAAGAGCCGTTTGTTTTCATCCATCGTGGCGCTGTCCAAGGCGTAGCGAGAACTTTAATGTTTGGATTAATTGTCAAAATTTTCTTTAAAATTGGAATCGTGTGGGTAAGGTCGGGGCCTGATAGACTAAAAGATGCACCGTCACGATAGGTGTAAGAGTAATCACTTAAATCTGTAGCTCCAACGCCAATCCTGATGACGGATATTGCTATCCCGCTGGACGGATTAAATAATTCATTTAACAGGGAACTTTGAGCACTTGCAGACATGTTACTAATCAGTTTTGCGCTTCCCTGAGTTAAGGTGTACCCAAAACCGTCGATGCTTTGATAGGTGCTACCGTCGTTTAAGGTAATGGTAGTGCCACTCGAACCTCCGTCTGGAGCGAAGGTTACATTACCCTGCTGTTGCAGTAATTTGCTTTTGTCTCCGGTAGTCATCCAAATACTGACAGATTCGTTTGCTCTTGCCGTAGTAGTAGATGAATTTTTTAAGTTTTTAGCCGATTGTATATCGACGTTCTTTTTGCAGGAACTCATTGCGATGCAAAGTGCTGCCGCGGTTAAGAAATTGAAATAAGCTTTTTTCATAATGTTTAATAATTAGTTAGAGATGAATTCATTTCGTTTAATTCTGAGAGCTGCTTAATTATTTTTTTTCGGGAGGAAACAGGCCCAATTTGAGCGCCTGTCCCTATGTTTTAAACTGGTTTATTTGTGGAGAAATTGATTTTTTGTGTTTCGATATTCTAAGTGTTAATATTATAAATCTGCTTGCCATTGGCGATTGGGTTAATCCAATAAATCAAAGTCTTGCGTTAGGCGGATATCATTTGACGAACTTCCAATCATTAATTTAAATGCGCCGGGCTGTGTAATCCAATCTAACTTCTCGTTATAAAAAGAAAGTTTTTCTTGGTCAATCATAAAAGTGATGGTTTTGGTTTCGCCAGCTTTTACCATCATCTTTTTGAAATCTTTTAGCTCCATCACTGGCCTTATTGGTTGAGCTACTTGGTCTTTCAAATAAAGCTGAACCACTTCCTCTCCATCCATTTTACCGGTGTTGGTAATATCTAGCGTGACTTTAATGGTATCGTTCAGATAAATTTTGTCGGTATTCAACTTTAGATTGGCATACTTGAAGGTTGTATAACTTAAGCCATGACCAAAAGCATATTGTGGTGCATTCGCGATATCTAAATAAGTTGAGCGGTAACTTGGACTTTCGCCCTCAACAAACGGACGACCCGTATTAAAATGGTTATAGTAAATCGGTATTTGACCTAGAGCTCTAGGGAAAGTCATTGGCGTTTTAGCTGAAGGATTATAATCGCCAAAAAGAACACCGGCCATTGCGTTACCGGCTTCACTACCTAACCACCAAGTGTATAAAATAGATTTCGCATGGTCAGCAGTGTAATTAAACACCAGTGGCCTCCCTGCCATTATCATTACTACAACAGGTTTTCCGGTTGCGATAATCGCCTGAATAAGTTTCTCTTGAACCCCAGGCAACCCAATATCGGATCTACTTTTTGCTTCACCGCTCATATCGAAAGCCTCTCCAATCGCCATTACCACTACATCCGCAGCTTTTGCCGTTTTAATAGCTTGCTCAAAATCGGTAGTTAACGTATCGTTAATATTGCAACCCTTTGCATAACTTATTACTGAATTATTGCCCAGTTTATTTTTAACGCCTTCATAAAGAGAAACCAATTGATCTTCTTTGCCCCAATCTATCGACCAAAAGCCTTTCATATCTGTATTAGACTTCGCTAATGGACCAATCAAAGCAATTTTTTTAATCGATTTTGATAGCGGCAAAATATTGGTTTCGTTTTTCAATAAAATGATACTTTTCTTAGCAATCTCTCTGGCCGAATTGCGGTTAGCCAAAGAATTCAACTCCTTTTTTTCTCTCTTTTCATCGCTAAAGCGATAAGGGTTTTCAAACAAACCAAGCTCAAATTTCTTGTACAAAATTCTACTAACAGCATCGTTAACATGAGCTAAAGAAACCTTACCTTCTTTGACCAATTCAACCAAATACTCTTCATAAACTTTGCTTTCCATGTCCATATCACTTCCGGCAGACATAGACATTTGAGCGGCTTCCTTTCCATCTTTTGCATAACCATGAGCTACCATTTCTCTCATAGAACCCCAATCGCTTACCAAAAATCCTTTAAAGCCCCATTTGTCTTTTAAAATATCTCTTTGCAAATAAGAATTCCCTGTTGCGGGTATACCGTTTAAATCATTGAAAGAATTCATAAAAGTTGCAGCTCCAGCATCAGCGGCCGCTTTGAAAGGTGGTAAGTAAACTTCCCATAATTGTCTCGGGCTCATATCTACGCTATTGTAATCCCTACCTGCAACTGCCGCACCGTAAGCTGCGAAATGCTTAACACAAGCCATTACGGATTCTAAATCCCCTAAATTATTGCCTTGAAAACCATTTACTCTTGCTTTGGCAATTTGTGAACCTAGGTAACTATCCTCACCTGCCCCTTCCATTACTCTGCCCCATCTTGGATCGCGAGAAATATCAACCATGGGTGCAAATGTCCAATGCAAGCCTGCTGAAGAAGCTTCTCTTGCGGCGATTTTCGCACCGAGTTTAATGGCATCTAAATCCCAAGATGAAGCTTCCGCTAGTGGAATTGGAAAGGTCACTCTATAACCATGTATCACATCTAAACCAAAAAGAAGTGGAATCTTTAGCCTGGATTTCATCGCTTCTTGCTGAATTTCTCTGGTTATTTTTGCGCCCTTCACATTGAGCATCGAACCCATATTTCCTTTTCTTATTTCGGCTAAAACGTTGACGTTTCTTTTATCTGCTGGGCCGGTAACATCGCTTCCAGAATACTGATTGAGTTGTCCTACTTTCTCTTCAAGCGTCATGATGCTTAAAAGAGAATCCACTTTTTGCACAATGGTTTTCTGTTGAGCACTAAGCTTTAAAAAGTTCAAGCAAAAGAAAATGATGAGTATTTTTTTCATTATTAATTGATTTGTATGTTTTTCCTTGTTTGGAATATTAATTCAAAAGGTTTAATCAAATTTGAGTTGATAAAAATCAAAACCTCCCGTTTCAGCGAATACTTTAATGCTTTGTTGCCCTTTTTTTAACTGAAATTTCCCTAAAGAAATCCATTGTTCTTTTAAATCAGCCTGAACGGGTATGGTAGCTTTTTCATTATTCATTTCCACAGCAATTGCTGCGGAGGAAGCTGCACTTAATTTGGCCTTTATGGTATAAATGCCTTCTTTGGCTATATTAATAGTGTATTGCAACCATTCGCCATCTTCAAAATTAAAGACATAAGGTTCATGGGTTGTTGGGTTGGCTTTAATATCCACACCATCATTACGGTAAGTTCTTCCTCTATTTCCTTGCGTATTTACGCCGGGCGTATATTGATAGCTCGCTGTATCCTTATCAAAACAAGCTACTCGTTGAGCACCTAAATCATAATCTACAGCATTAATAATGGTTCCATTTTTAACTAGGTTGGCTTTAAATGGTTTTGTGCTATGGTCACTGACTTGCCTAAACATGGCGTCAATCACATCTTGATGATAAACCGTGTTTTCTATTTTAGTATTGGCTACAAAAGCTTGTAAGATTTTCCAGCTTTCTTCAATCGAAGGCTTCTCGCCCTTCCCGTTCCAATAAGCCAATAGTTTTTGATAGCCCGCTGGTGCTTTAATTTCTAAAGGGTTGTTTATGCCGATTTTTTTCAGTTGCCACCAAGCCCAACCAATGTTATTATTTTCAGCCAAGCTGATGGCTTCGGTAAACCATGTGTTAGAATTTTCACCGGATTCGCCTAACCAAATAGGCATATTCTGTTCTTTACGGTAATTGATAAACTGTTGAATTGCACCAATACTGTTAAAGTTTCCGTATTTGTGAAAACTCAATACCATATTATCGTCCCATTTAGGGAAAATGCCGTTATAATTATTTCCAAAACCGTTGCCTTCAATGATGATGATGTGTTTTTCATCTACCTCTCTAATTGCTTTGGTAATCTCTACCATCAATTTGCGAAGTGGCGCATTTGTTTTTTCGGCAGTTCCTCTAAAATCTTCTTTGCTTTCAAAACCCCAGTTTGGTTCGTTGATGATATCGTAACCGGCAATCCAAGGTTCATCTTTATATTTTTCGGCCAGCTTACGCCAAAGCGCAATCATTTTTTGTTGATTGGCTTCACTTTCCCATAAAGATGGTTTGTCTGGATTTCTGTCGGATATATTTAGGTCATTTCCTTGTCCGCCCGGAGTAGCATGTAAATCTAAAATGAGGTACATTTTATTTGCTTTACACCAAGCCAGCAAGCTATCAGTGATATCAAAACCTTTTTGTATCCAAGTGTTTTGACCCGCAATTGGCTCATCTTCTATGGCTGGTGTGTACAAGTTATAATGCATAGGCAATCGAACCGAGTTAAAACCCCATGACGCCAACGAATCAATATCAGTTTTGTTAGTATGATTTTTCAGCCAAGAATCATAAAATTCATTGGCTTTTTGCTCGCCTACTAACTTTGAGATTTCTTCTTTAATGCGGTACTGCCGACCCAAACTGGCCAAGTGAAACATATATCCTTCCTGCAACATCCAACCGCCTAAACCCATCCCCCGCAAGAGTACATTTTCTCCCTTTTCGTTAACGATTCTTTGACCGTCAGTTTTTAAGAAGCCTTGTGAAAAGCTTTTAAAAGTGGCCGTTATCATTAAAAAACTTGATAAAAGTAAAATGCGGTTGTTCAATTTATATTTCATTTTTTTTAAAATTCTAGATTGTAGGATTCACTGCTAAAGACGCTACTCAAAAAAATTTGGATAGAATCTTCGCGAGATGCGCTAATAAAAAAGGGATTTCCAATCGTATTGCATTTCGCCGGAACCAAGCCTTATTCCGACGCAATGCAACTGGTAGTTTATTATTTTAAATTGTTAAAGAATATAGGTACTGATTGAATGTGCCACACTTACAGTTTCAGCTGCTTGCCCTTTTATCCATAAAAGATGCTTGATATCGTTGTCGGTTTTGTTCATTACCACCACTACAGTTTTTCCATCCGGATTAATAAATGCCGTAGCTTCTAAAACATCTCTGCTTGATGAAACAATGATTCGTTTTGCGCCTTTAGCGATAAATTTTGAAAAGTGACCGATGTAATAGTAAGCGTTGGTATAAATTAATTCATTAGTTTTAAGGTTGGCATGTATCGGTGCAAAGCAGTAATTTCCAACGTGATTTGGCCCGCCGTTTTCATCCAATAAAATGTTCCAATCTGTCCAAGCAGCAGTTCCGCTGTTAAAATCATTGATCATCGATTGGCCGTAACGCTCGCCTAAAGACCAGTTGTTTATGCTGTCCATATCAAATTTCTCTTTACAGCCTTCTGTAAAAATCAGTTCTTTATCTGGGAAAGCTTCTTTAACTTTATCCAAGTTCTGGAATAACATGGAGCTACCTGTCCAGGTCTCATACCAATGAAAACCTATCCCCCAAACATATTTTGCGGCTTCAGGATCACTTAAAATTACACTTGCTCTTTGATAAATTAAGTCGCGGTTATGGTCCCAAGCAATTAGCTTTTTATCGCCCATTTTAGCTCGATCTAATGTTGGACCTAAATAGGTTTTAATAAAATCCCGCTCATCTTCTGCGGTGTAAATACAAGATTCCCATCTCTGCTTTGCCATTGGCTCGTTTTGAACCGTTAAACCCCAAACCGGAATGTTTCTTTTTTCTAATTCCTGAATGTACTTTACATAGTAGTTCGCCCAAGATTGTTTAAACTCATCTTTTAATTTACCGCCTTGCAACATGTTATTATTGTCCTTCATCCAAGCTGGCGGAGACCACGGACTTACATAAAGTGGTAAATCATTATCAGCAACTTTTATAGCTTGCTTAATCATTGGAAGGCGGTATTTATCATCATGTGAGATGTCGAAAGTTTTTAATTCTTTATCGTTATCCTTCACATAAGTGTAAGATCCGTTAGAAAAATCACAGCTGTTAATGTGCGTTCTGGCCAAAGTATAACCAATACCTTTTTCTTTACTGTAATAAGCGTTTAAAAGTTCTTGCTGTTGGCCTTTAGAAAGCTTAGCGAAAACCTCGGCAGAAGCATCTGTAATGGCACCCCCAATGCCTACCATGGTTTGGAAAGTTTGGTTAGGATCTATGAAAATTGTAGGCTCTGTTTCCAATGGTTGTGGCAATGCTTTAAAACTGAGTTCGCCTGCGTAGCTCATCGGCTTAATATCGCCTTTTATGGTACGGTAAATTTTTGCGTTATTAATGTCTTGAGCCGATACAGCTCCGCTAAAAAGAATAGCTAAGGGTAGTAGAATTAGTGCTTTCATCTGCTTATTTTTCTTATTTCTTTTTTGATAGATAGAACCTTTTATAGCAACCTTAACCATGGCAGTTTGATCATGTAAAAAAATGCCAAACGTAAGTTGCCGCGGAACCCGCTTTTAAAGATGATGAATTTATTTTTTGCCTTATATATCCGCCTAATACAATTTATTTAAAAGAACCAACACTTTTATGCCATTGGTGCTTCGTTTATGATTAACCAAAGTAGAAAGTTTAATTTCTAATGTTGAACAACTATACGGAATGTTTGGTACGGTGTTTTTAATAAATAAACGCCATTATTAACTCTGGTTATATTCACTGTAGTCCCTTTTCCTGAATACAATAAAATGCCATTAGTATTGTATAAGTTCCAAGTTGTCTTTTTTGAAAGGTAAAAAATTTCTGAAGCTGGATTTGGGTATATTTTAAAATCGTTTACATTGTTGTTTTCTACGTTGGTTGCTAACCCTGTAACTTCTATATTTATTGAGGTAGTGTTTGTGGTGCCGTTTCTTGCAGTTGCAACTGCGGTTAAAATATGCGGACCAATGGTAAGATTGGTTAGCACATTATCGTTAGCACCCCAATCGTAAGGAGCTATGTTTTCTTGCCTAACAAATGTTCCGTCTAAAGATAGTATTACATTTAAAACACCTGTTGCATGTGTTGCTGCTACATTTACTGCTAAAACTTCATTTTGTTTGATGGTGCTATTGTTAGCCGGATTGGTAAAATTAAGTAACGGTTTTTCCGCTCCTGTGTTGTTTAAAGTTGACGTAATAGCTTTCCAAAAATCTGATTGAGGGTTTGGAACGCTATTTTTGAATAGAATGTTGTTGAAGAGTGTACCATTATACCAACTATTTAAATCGTCCCAAGGATCACTACCGGGGATATCGAACAAACATTGATTTTTTGTATTATCTGTATGGTGCTTAAACGTCCATAACGTCCAACCTATACCCAAAGCAGCAAAAGCTTCATAATTTCCTTGCAGTCGGGCGTAATCGTCATCTAAACCAGTTTCACCCACAAATAGGGGTACATTATAAGTGTTACGAAACGCACTGGCATTTCCTAATGTGCTTAAGTTACCGGTAGCTCCCATTGCTGTGAGGGAGTTGTCTGCTCTATATCTATGAATGTTGTAAACCAAATTTGCTTGGTTTGTAAAATCAGAAGGGAAAAGTGAAACATTGTTTTGGATATAATCGTTTCCGTAGCTATCTCCCTGTAACAAAATTAGTTTATTGTCATCATTACTGCGAATGTCATTAATAATTTGGTTGTAAGCATTTCTAAGTGTAGTCATTTGTGCAGAAGAAAAGGAGGTAAGCACATTGTTTATTCTTTGATGAGGCTCATTAATAAGGTCATACATGCAAATGGTATTCTCGTTTTTATAGCGTTCTGAAATTTTGTCCCAAATTCTGTAAAGCGCACTTCTGTTGTTAAAATCATTAAAAAAATCTAACGGGGCGTAAACTTCATCAGTAATGTTTCTGGTGCTTCCAATAGTACCCGGGATTGCATGCATATCCAATACGATATAGATGTTTTTTGCTTTGCACCAGCTTACCAAACTATCAATAATGGTAAAGCCATCAATATTTGGGCTTACGGCCAATTCATTGTTAGTTACCCAAGAGCCCAGTTTGGTTTTATAATCTGTGTAGGCAGCTTGTTTGGCTGTACCGTCCGTGTAAATAACATCTGAACGTTCTTCTCTTTGCAGATCGGTTAAAAATAATTCATAGTGAATGGGTAAGCGCACACAATTGAAACCCATGGCTGCAATGTAGTCTATATCGGCTTTTGTAATATAGTTTGCTCTGTATTGATCAAACAAAGATTCAATGTACGCTCGTGATTTACCATCGTTATAAATCTTCCGTTTCATATCAACCTGCGTAATGTCACCAGCGCTACCCGACATAAAGCCTTCCATTAAGAGCCACTGACCTAAGTTTACACCTTTTAAAATCACTTCTTTATTTGAGGTATTTTCTATTATTTTACCGTCGGCTCTAAGTGCTTCTTGTGCGAATAAGTTGGTGTTTAAAATACACCCAAATAAAACGATCATCATTTTAATGGATGTTTTTTGAAATATTTTTTGATCTGAGGTAGAGGTTTGTAACATTTCTGATTTTTTTAATGATTGTATTCGTTTATATTTTATGGATCAATTGCTTGCTTTTAATTTGGATAACCTGAGTTCTTCAATCTTGGTGAAAATCATTGTTATCTAACTAGTGTTACATTTTCATTTACAGGATTAAGGTGCAATGTTAAAACGCAAAAAGTGTAAAAGACCCTTAATCTGATAAAAATCAAATTTAGGTAAGTCCCTTAAACTTTTTGCGTTGTTTATTCTGATATAGTCTTCAAAATAGCATTGCAAAACATTAATACTTCTTGTTTGAATGCTGATTTTAGTTTAATATCTTTCTTGGTTTAATTGATTACAAATTTCTTTGTTAATACTTGCGAATTAACTTTAAGCTTAGCAACATAAATTCCGCTGTTGATAATTGTAACAGGGATAGCAACCTTATTGTAACCCTGTACTAAATTAACGCTAGCATTTGCAATTCTTTGGCCGGATAAATTATAGATCTCAATTTCCCCCGCCCCAGGTTTTACACCATTTACAACGATTTGAACTTCTGATTTGGCTGATAAAGCAAGAACGGAAAATTCTGATTTTGCAAGTGCCGTAGTTACAGAAATAGCCGAGAAAATCTCAAAATCTCCGTTGTTATCAACTTGTTTTAATTGATAGTAATTAACGCCGTTTTCTGCCGTAGCATCATTGAAAGCATAGGTTTTTAATTGATCCGAGTTTCCTGCTCCGCTCACAGAGCCAATTTTCTCAAATATTTTCCCATTTATAGAACGTTCAATGTCAAAATGAGAATTGTTTTTTTCTGAGGCCGTCTTCCAATTTAAAGTTACCGCATTGTTATCAGCTTTACCTGTAAAGGAAATTAAGGAAACTGGTAAAACACCGTCCACCGCCGTGATGGATAAGTCATCTATTCTCCAATTGTTTGAAGTAGTGCTTCCTGTTGCATCAGCGGCATAAATTCTTAAGGTTACTGCTGTTGATAATGCTCCGGTTACATTTACCGTTTCTGAGTACTGTGACCATAAACTTACGCTGTTAATAGTGTGGTTAGCTAAATCTGTGGCATAATTATCTACGCTAGATCTAATAATCACTGTTGTTGGCCCGCCAGAACTTCCTATAGATCGACTACCATAGGTAATATTAGTGATTTTTACTTTCTCTGTAGTTTTAGGCGTAATAACAACCTCAAAATACGATAAAGTAGAAATAACCTGCACACCAGCGTTTGCAATCATTGTTACATTTCCGTTACCACTAGGGTTAGGATTAGTGTAAGTTCCTGAGTTGTTGTTGGATGTGGAAGTGTTTGTGAAATAATTATCGGGTTTAATTGTGTTTCCCACTGTTACATCTCCTGCTGTCCACCCGGTTGGTACGCCAGATGTTGCCGCTCCAGAATAGGTCGAAGTCCCAAAATCGTAAAAGATTTGTGCCTTTGCACTAAGTGCAAGAAAAGTTAAGGCTAAAAGTAGTTTTGTTTTCATTTTTTTTTGTTTTTTAGTTAATTATTTATTGTTTTTATTATTTGATTAATTTTCATTAAAAATAATATCGGGTTAAATGTGGATGTTAATTTTTTTTTAAATTGATCTAATAATCAATTTAATCTGGGTTTAATGTTTGCGAAGCATTATAAAGCATTAAACCCAGATTATTTACTTAATCAATTCTTCTGAAGTCTATGTTGGACATGGTAATACCAGTAGTACCTAAGTTTGCACCACCAGATTTTATTACTATATACACTGTTCCGGCAGTAGGAAAAGTTACTGTATTTCCTATTCCAGCACACTTGATTTTAGAAAGTAAACCCTCAAAACTGGTATTTCCGCAACCAGTCCAAGTATTTAAACCTATTCTTATTCCGCCGGTGCTATAATCTGAACCTTGGACTGGGGCAGTTTTACTAACATAAACCTCAAACCAAGTATTTGTTGCGCCAGAGCCTTTTACTTTAAAATCCACTTTATATTGCTTGTTTGCCCTTACTTCTACCGCCTGATACACCCCAGCATGCCCACCATTGCCACCTGATGCTAAAATGGTTCCATCTGGGTTTATTTCAAATTTCACTTTATCGTCATTTTTAATCTTTAGATTTACCCATTTGGAGTTGTCTATCATATTGTCTTTTGGGGTAATCCGATCCAATAAATCGTCCACACTAAAATAAAGGATCACCTTGTTCAAATCTTCATTGATTTCATATATTGAAGGATTTGAAATTTTTAAACCCAAGGCAACTACCTTACCAGCGTAACTGCTTAAACTAGATTTTTTTACCATTGTGGTTACTGTACCTTTTAAAATATTGTTGTCTTCTTTTACAGTATCTTTTTGAGTGATGGTGTAACTATCCGGGTTTAAAACCACCGTGTTTGCGGGCAATGTGCCCGCTTGAATCAATGCTGCAATTGCACTGTTATCTACACTTGCGTCAATAGTGAACGAATTTAAATCGTAAAAGCCACCACGGTAAACTGGCACCGGGAAATTTATTGTTTGCGCAACAGAATCTACCATCATATCCGTTTTTGTGATGGCCTCTATTAAACCACTTGGCTTCTCTGCATCAGGAAAATAAACCTTTACAGCTTCAGTAGCTTTTATGCCCTGGATGTTTTCTTGCTTACAAGCCCCTAAAACAAGCAATGTAAACACTAACATTTTTAAAGTTGAGGATGTACTTTTCATATCTATTATTTTTAATGTGGATCCATATATAATTTATCCGATTGATTTTTTAAAAGGTCATCAGCTATATAAACCGACAACCTTTTTCTAAACCAACCAATTACCAATTTGTATTTTGTGCCCAGTCGGTTTTACTGATTTCGCTTTGAGGAATTGGATATAAATTCATTTTCTCTTCAAATGATCTATCTTCCAATTTTTTGACATTGTAAGTAAAAGTTGTTCCGGTTTTAGTGATTTCTATCCTATTTACCGGTGCTTTAAAGTAAGGAGTTCCTTTTTTCCATCTTCTTACATCCCAAAAGCGTTGATTTTCAAAACTCATTTCGACATTTCTTTCATGCTCTATTCGGGCTTGGTTTAGCTCGGCAGAAGTAATTGCTGGCATATTTACCCTTTGCCTCACTTTGTTGATGGCTTGTAAAGCGGTCATTCCATAACCTTGGGGATCTCCGTCTGCACCATTAGCGTTAAACATCGCTTCTGCATAATTTAATAGCGTTTCGCCATACCTAAAGTAAGACCAAGTGTGGTTGGTTTTAGTGTTGTTAAGTAAATCGATGTTAGAATTAATCCATTTTGACAGATAATACCCTGTTTTAGTTGCATTTTGCTTTGGTAAACCACTATTGCCACCGGTATAAGTTTGTACTTGGGTGCCTTTGAAAGTTTTATCGTTATAATTCACTGTAGCTGCAAATCGCGGGTCTCTGTTTTGGTAAGGATTAGTTGCGTGTGCAGAGTTGTTCCAATCAAAAGGGACTGCGCCAATAATATTACCACTTCCATTTTTTTGAAGTACTTCAAATCCATCAACAAAATTTTGCGTCGGCGTAATGCTGTTGCCGCTGCTGTTTTCAAAAGCGATAGGGAAATTGTTATACTCTAACCAATTGATGGATCCGTAACGTCGATAAAAAATCAGCTCTGGTGAAGTGGTATTGTTAGCGCCATAAAGATTGAGGTAACTAGGATCCAAACTATACGCATTTAACTGGATTACATCGTAAGCCGCCTTTGCTGCTTGCGCCCATGTTACTGTGGAGCCCAAATCTTTAAACAACGGGCTAGCCCCGTACAGCATAGCTCGTGATTTTAATGCCAATACCGCGCCGTTAGTCACTCTACCTGCCTCGTACCAAGCGTATGGCGCTAAATTTGCAGGTATAATTGTGGCAGCTTTGTCGCAAAGCGTTGCGATGTACTGTAAGCACTCATCCACAGAGTTTCGTGGTATGTTTTCCCAAGTTGCCTTGTCTTGGTAGTCTAAAGGTTCCTCAAAAATTGGCACTCCACCGTAGCGTTTTACCAGTTCAAAATAGAAGTAAGCTTTTAAAAACAAAACTTCGCCCTCCATAAATCTGATATTATCTCTGGCGTTAAAATAAATTGTAGAGTCTGTGGTAGTAATATTGTCCTTAATGTAAGCGATATCTGCCTTGTCTTTATTTTTAAGGTAAAGGTTTGCTTGGCGGATACCATCAAAATTACGCCTCCAAACATCATCCGGGTTGCTGAACTGATTCCAGATTCCGTAGTTGAAAATTTGTGATCTTGCGCTCACATTGGTGCTTTCGGCATTATCTGTTGCCGCTTCCATATCTAAGTTGCCAAAACCATCTGGAAGGTAGCTGTAAACATTCCATACTACGCCCTGGGCGTAGTTGTAATTAGAGTACAGCCGGTCGATAGGGATATCCGCATCAACGTTTTTTACATCTAAGAAATCCTTTTTACACGCGTTAAGTGTGGCTCCTAGCGTTAATAGTATTATGATATAACGAGTTACTTTCATTGTGTGATGTTTATAAGAGTTCATCATTAAAATTTCATTCTTAAACCAAAACTTAAGACTTTCATTAATGGATAGCCCATGGAAAGTCTCTCAGCCTCTAAATCTTCTATTTTATCCCAGCTAAACAGGTTAGTACCGTTAACGTAAAACCTTATCACGTCTAGCTTTTTTAATGCGCCGGTTTGTGGTAGCGTATAACCCAGCTCTATACTACGTAGTTTTAAGAAGTTGCCGTTACGCAACCAAAAATCTGACTGTTGATTGTTGTTGGCATTGCTCAAAGTTGAAAGACGTGGAGAAGTTGCGGTTTGCGCAGTTGCCGGTGTCCAGCTGTTGGCAGAAAAAACGGTGATGTTGTTATTGTCAACAAAAGGATGAGTGTAGATATAAGCGTCATCCAATAAACTTACCGTTCTGTTTAAAGCACTTTGCAAAAAGGCATCAAAATCAAACCTTTTATATTTGAAGCCTAAATTGAAGCCTAAAGTAATCTCCGGAAGTTTTGCATAGTCAATAGGGATTTTATCGTTATCATTGATAATCCCGTTTTCATCTTGGTCAACATATTTAAGGTCTCCAGGTTTTACATTTGCGTAAGACGATGAAGCTATTCCGGAATTAAGGTTTCCATCAGCGTCAAAATCTTCTTGCTGGTAAAAACCGCTGTTGATTAAACCACGCATTTGGCCCAATCTGTAACCTGCTGAATAAAGATATTTATAGGGTTGTGCGTCTTGCGAGCGCTCAATAACTTTGTTTCTTGCAAATGCAGCAGATGCACCAACGTAGTACTCAAAACTGCTTGCCTTTTGTGTAAAGTTTAAGCTGGCTTCGAAACCCTTGTTGCTTACAACACCACTGTTTAAAAGTGGTAGGTCAAAGCCTGTATAAGAAGGAACAGCTGCTGCTGCGACTTCAATAATTCCGGTACGCCTTTCACTAAAAACATCTACAGTTGCGGAAAGGTTTTTCCATAACGTAGCATCTACACCAATATTAAGCGCTGTTTTCTTCTCCCAAGAAGCATTCGGATTTGCAATTCTCCCCTCGGTTCTTCCCCCTTTTCCAGAGTTGCCCGTTCCAACAATCCAACCGTCTGCGCCAATTCCCCATTGCTCAAACAAAAAACGGTAATTTTCGTTGACGTTGCCTAAACTACCGTAAGAAGCTCTCAGTTTCAAGAAATCGACGGCCGCACTGCTTTTAAGGAAATCTTCGTCAGAAGCTACCCAGCCTAAGCCAATTGCAGGGAAAAATCCATATCGGTTTCCTTCTTCAAAATCGGCAGATCCGTTATAAGAGCCTGATAAATCAACAATGTATTTTTTATCATAATCATAGGTGACGTTACCGGATAAGCCTTGGCTACGTACTTGGTAAACAATCCCATTGTAAGAGTAGCTCTGCTTTTTGCCCAGCAACATACCGCTAAAAGTTTGCTTACCAAAAGTACGGTTGTAATTGATGCCGAGCTGTGCTGTAGTTCTGTTCCAGTGGCTTACTTGGCCCTCGCTGATGCTTTGGCCAGTAGCTCCACGAACAAGATAAATTGGGTTTCCGTTAACATCTAAATTTGGCTCGTCTTGTGCGTTTTTACTTATCTCATAAGCAGGAACGGTAAACGATTTTATATAGTTGCCAATGTATTGGTTGCTAAAGGATAGGCCTCCGTTTAAATCAAGACCAGGAACAAAAGAATCTAACTTCTCGGTAAACCTTATGCTGGTTTGCAGGTTACGGGTATGCGCATTGTAAATGCCGTTTTGTTGTAACCGTTGCACTGGGTTAAAATTATAAACAGAACTGGTTCCCCAGCTGTTATTAGGGTTTTTAACCGGAAATGAGGCTGCAGGTATCTTCAATAAGTTATTAAACAATTCTGATGCGGTAAAGCCCGATGGGGTATCTTTGTCTTCTGTAATACCAGAGATATTTGCTTTAATTGATAAGTTTTCACTCAACTGAAGTTCTACATTGCCACGCAGATTGAACTTGTTATATTGGGCATTTGTTCCAAAATCTTTGTCAATGGCATCTGCATCTTTGTATATACCTTTAAAATCGGTATAGTTCATCAAAACAAAATACTTAGCAGTTGTGCCCCCTCCTCTGAAAGAAAGGTTGTAATCCTGTATCTGAGAGGTTTTTTTTAAAGTTTCATCGTACCAGTTCACATTTGGATGAAAAGGATCATTTGTAGCTTTATACAAATCGGGGTTTGCATATTTAATGGGCAAGCCGTCATTAGTTAAAGCCTGATTATACAACCTGGTATAATCATAAGAATTCATAACTGTTGGCAAGTCAATGGCACTTTGCACTCCGTATCTGCCGTTTAAGGTTATTTTGGTTTTGGCCATTACAGCACCGTCGCGGGTTTTAATAGCTAATACGCCTGCACCGCCATCTAAACCGTAAACTGCTAAGGCAGAAGCGTCTTTAAGTAAGGTAACAGATTCTATCTCATATGCAGAAAGAGAGCTAATGGCATTCATGTTCACCTCAAATCCATCTAAATAAATCAGCACTTTGTTGCCCGCAATATTCCAGCTGCTTTGGCCTCTTAAATAAAATGTTGGTCCATCATAACCTGGCTCGCCGGAACCAGTTACCACGGTTAAACCGGGAATTCTGCCTTGTAAAGTATTTAGTAAGTTACCTGATGTCATCCGTGTCAATTCTTCACCCGAAAGGATAAAAACTGCGCCCGTGTTTCTTCTGGTTTCTACGTTTCTTAAACCTTCATAAATAATGTTGGTTGTGTTTTTTCCTGTAATTACCGAATCTTCACTTAATGCCATATTTTGTTGAGCCTTAGCCACAAAACCGCAGAAAGTAAAAAGCATAGCAAAAAGGATTATATATTCTTTTTTCATTTTTTATCAATTAAATATATAAATGTTACCATCCTGGGTTTTGGCCGTTCCAGCCCTCACCATCTCCTAAATAATTCTTGCTCACCTCTTCATTAGGAAAAGGGACATAGTAGTATCGGTCAGGAAAAACTCGCTGAACAAAAGGTACAATTGTCCAGGTGCGTTTTAATTGGCCACCTACGTTTCTGGCAGTGGTTGCAATTCCGTTTAAACTTTGGTTGAGCACTGTACTGGCTGTTAACCATCTTTTTAAATCATCCAATCGTTGCCCCTCATACGCCAGTTCAATGGTGCGCTCATTTTGTACGGCACTTCTAAAACTAGCCTCATCGTTAAGGTTTTTATCTGGCATGCCAGCTCTTTTTCTGATGAGGTTGAGGTAGGTTGTAGGGTTGCCAGACGGACCTTGGTATTCATTTAACGCTTCTGCATAGTTTAGGTAGAATTCACCTAACCTAAACACCGGCCATGCAAAATGATTATCTGTCATGTTGTCTATGCGGGCTACAAATTTGTAAACTTCTAAAGCATAGCCATCTACTCCAGCATCACTGCTTGATAGTCTTCCGTCTGTGCTGTAATCCCCTTTTTTGTAATACTGTAAAGCACCACGACTGGCATTGTAAACCATCCCGTCATAAGCAATGGTTTGATAAAACCTTGGATCTAGATCTAAATTTTTTAGATCAACCGGTAAATCATTGCCAGAAGAAGGCAGTACTAAAGGCGTACCGTCTCTTTTCTCGTAAAGCTGCACAAACTCAATGGGCACATTGTTTTTTACACCCCAAGCGTCCATTCTTATTTTAGAAGATTTATATCTGCCCCACGCCGAACCATTGTTCCAGCTATTACCGTAGGGAACTTGGTTGGCAGTATTTACTAAAATAAGTTCTTCGTTGGCATACACGTTCCATACCGATTCATAATCGCCAATGGTTTCATAAGTTTCGCCTGTTGTGAGGGGCTTGCCGGTATCAAACAAAGCAACTCCCGCTGCTGTAGCGTTATCAATTACATCTTTTGCTGCTTTAGCGGCTCTGTTCCAACGCTCTTTATCATAAGTTGGGTAACACAAAACAGAATCTTTTCCACCACCATATCTAACAGATGCCACACTTGCTGCCATTGCTGGCGGGGTGTTGTAAAGCGGACTTGCGGCGTACAATAATATTCTGGACTTTAACGCCAACGCGGCTAGCCTGGTTACTTTTCCGTACTCTGCAGATGGCCTTGTTGGAGGTAACAAAAGCGCAGCCCTATCACACCAAGCCACTATGCTATCCACTACTGATGCTACAGAACTACGGCGAATATCTATTTGTGCATTACCGTCTAAGGGCTCTGTAACAATTGGAATGCCGCCATAATATCTAAACAATTCATAGTGTTGCATTGCTCGGCAAAACAATGCTTGGCCTTTTACATCGCTTTTCCAGTTTGGATCTGCATCCGCAACCATATCAATATTTTTGAGTACTAGATTTGCTTGGCGTACGCCTGAATAATGCGCACCAAAACCTCCCCAGTCGCTACTTGCAGACGCACTCATATTACCGGTGATATAAGTATCATAATTGATATGCGATCCGGCCCAATCATATGCGGGATGTAGAATATATAACGCATCAGTGAGTGCCTCTGGACGTGGTTGTTGTGAGCCACCCGGAAAATAAGTATAAATACACTTATTATACATTTGAGCAACTGCATATTGCGCTTGCCTTTGCGTATGGAAAATGGTATCTACCGTTACTGCACCACCTTTGGGTTTTTCTAAAAAATCTCTGGTGCAGCTTGCAGTTTGTAAACCAACCAAAATCCCAAAAAACAAAAGGATGATTATATTTAGCTTTTTCATCGTGTCTTCTTTATTGATTAAAAATTGACGTTTACACCCATATTATAGGTACGGGTGAGCGGGTAACCTATATAACCTAAATTCTCTGGTTCGCCCCAAATCTCGTTTGGAGACCAAGTATGTAGGTTATTACCGTTTACGTATATTCTAGCAGATTGAATACCTATCTTTTTTAAGAAGGTAGGTTGTAGCGTATAGCCTACTTCTAAATTTTTGAGCCTCATATAGGCAGTATTTTTTTGGAAGAAAGTATTTTGATTAGCGGCTTGGTTATACGCGGCTATTGGAAAGTCAATTTGCTCACCGTTATTATACCGCTCTAAAGTAAACCGGTTTTGATCTACTTCAAACAAAGACTGTTGTTTGTTAAAGTGCAACTGGCTCATCGCAAATTTTGCAACTCCAGAAACACCTTGTAACAAAGTAGAAAAGTCAAAACCTTTATAGGCAAAACCGAAAGATATGCCATAGCTGAACTCAGGAATGTTGCTTTTACCTGTTCTTGAATAATCTTTTTCGTTGATTACACCATCTTCGTTAACATCAACCAGTCTCACTTCGCCCGGTTGCAAAGCAACGCCAGAAAAACCGAGGTCTTTTTGATAAACTGTTGCGCCTGCTGCGTTTAAGTACGATTCGCCGTTTTTATTGAGCGCAACAACTGGATTGGCTAAAATTGGATTTCCGTTACCGTCAATCTGGTAAAGATCTGCCCAAGAAGTGTAAAGACCCATTGCCTGTAAAAGAAGTGGTTGATTAATTGGTCTGCCGGTAGAGGCTTGGTATTCTAATCCTGGAACAATGGCCTCGTCTCTAAAAATGATTTTATTTTTGGTGTTTGATGCGTTTCCTTTTACCCAGTAGTTGAATTTGTTGTAAGTATCGCGATAGCTCACTTCAACCTCATTACCCCAGTTTTTAACTTCTCCTAAATTGTATGGAGGTAAAGTGGCCTGTACAATATTAGGGATGGTTCCTTTATAGGATAAAATGTCTTTTCTATGCTCGTTAAAATGATCATAGGTAATAGATATTTTATCTTTCATTAAATGTAGTTCAACGCCTATGTTTGATTTTGTAGCTGTTTCCCAAGTCACATTTGGATTTCCAATTACACTTTCGTTAGCACCTTGCACAAAGTTTCTGTCGTTAAGCGTTCCGTAATTGTAACCTCCGTTATATGCCCAAGTATCTGGTAGGTATAAATAACGGGCACCACCAATGTTGTCATTACCTACTTTTCCGATAGAACCTCTAAACTTTAAGTAGGTTACGTAGTTATTTTTAGGAAAAAAATCCTCGTTACTTGGTATCCAACCTGCAGAGTAGGCCGGCAGAAAGCCAAACCTTTTTCCTTCAGGAAAGTTTTCTGAACCATTATAACCCATATTATATTCAGCAAAATACCTGCTGTCATAATTATAGGTCACCCTACCTACAATGCCCATGTAAGCGTGTGGCAAATTAAAGGAGAGGTCTGGATCAAACTTTTTCTCCATGTTGTACAACACTAAGCCAGAAACAGCATGTTTACCAAACTGTCTTACATAATTTAAGGAAAGCTCTCCGTAGATCTTCCTCCATTTTCCGTTGTACCCATCGCTAAATCTTTGTGGCGGAGTTTCATCATTCAACTGTACAAAAATTGGATCAAGGTTATCTCCGTTGGGGTTTGCCCTTATGCCGTAAACCAAAGGCCTAAAAGAACCACCAGATCTGCTAGAAAAATAACTATCATAAGCCGCTCTTCCGTTTGCCGATAAGCCCTTGGTTACAAAATCAAGTTTATGGCTTAAACGTACAGAGGAGTTAAGGATACTGTTATTGGTGATATTATAATTATTGCTATTGGCAATAGCATATAATGGATTTAAGGCCTCGTTTTGGTTGGTAAACGGTAAAACAAATTTGCCGTCAATAATGCCCGGAGAACCTAATGGTGACGACCATAAAATCCGTTTTTCCCACGTATATTCATCTCTATCCATCCCGGTAACGGTAACAAACTGGGTTCCTACATCAACTGAAATCCTAAAATTTTTGTTAACGTCAAAATCAAAGTTGCTACGTAGGTTGTAGCGTTCTTTTCTGAAATCCATTTCGTCAGAAAATGCCAAATAATCTGTTTTAAACAAACCGCCTTGGTTTAAATAACCTAAAGACACAAAGTATTTTAAGGCATCTGTACCGCCAGACAGGTTTACATTAGCCTGGCTTTGTGGCGCAAATTTCTTAAAAATTTGATCGGTCCAGTTTTGGTCTGGGTGGAAATAAGGATCGTAATACGGGTTTTTTTCTCCGTTAGCTAAAGTAGGCGTATTCGCGTTTTGGTAATACTTTAAATCTTCTGGAGAATAATAAAGCGTTGATTCTTTTATCCAGTTATTATCACGTTTTTTTATAAAATCATTCCAGGTGACAATGTCTGCATCCTTTGAATGGTTTATCCAATAAGTTTGGAAACTCTGCTCGTTCAACAAACTGGCAAACTGAAAAGAATTCACAAAATTGGGCATATTAGTAAACTCAGAAACAGCAGTTTGCACAGAGGCGTTGATTTTTGGAGCACCTAGCTTACCACGTTTGGTAGTAATTAAAATTACTCCGTTAGCTCCTCTAACTCCGTAAACTGCGGTCGCAGATGCATCTTTTAGAATACTTATCGTCTCTATTTCATTAGGATCGATATCGTTATAACTATCTCTAGCAATTCCATCAACCATAATCAAAGGCGATGTTTCTCCTGTATAGGTACCTACACCACGAACGTATAACGTGGATTGATCTGCTCCAGGTTTGCCACTTTGCTGTACGGCGACTAAGCCAGACAACCGCCCGGCTAAGGCATTACTAATGTTAGCCACGGGTGATTGTACCAATTCTTTAGAACTGATGGTTGAGATTGCGCCGGTAACGGATTCTTTTTTCTGCTCACCATAACCAACCACAACAAACTCTTCCATATTGATAGACTGCGCCGTTAGGGTAACAGTAATTTGTGTACGCCCATTTACGCTAAACTCCTGAGATTTCATCCCAAGAAATGAGAAAACCAGTACTCCGTCTGAGTTTACGTTGCTTAGCGTAAAATTGCCGTTAACGTCTGTCAGTGTGCCGGAACTTGTCCCTTTTCTGGTAACTGAAACGCCAGGTAAAGGGTCGCCCCGTTCGTCCACAACTCTCCCTTTAATATCTATTGGCGGGATAAGTTTTTCCTTAATAACAACTGTTTCGCTTTCGTTAAACATAATCTCGAAACGCTCCGAGAACATTTTTCTCAAAACTGTTTTTAAAGAAGCGTTTTTAACATTTAGGGTAACAGGGGCGATGTGTTTCAAAACAGTTGCATCAGCTATAAAGCTATAGCCGGTTTGTTTTGTTAATTGATACAATACATCTTCTACAGGTGTTTTTTTGATGTCCAAACTTACCTTCTGGGCAAAGCCAGCGGTTGCTGTTTGCAAAAAAACAACTGTTAACAACATAACGGTCAGCTTCATAGCAAGTATATATTTGTTGGGACAGCGTACATGCGTCCAGCATGACCATGCCGAAATTTTTTTATACATTTGAAATGGGTGTTTAGATTGGTTGTTTAATTTTTCTTTGATGCCCATGCAATCGTTGATTGCTGATTCAGGGGTGCGTCAACACTCCTGAATTCATTTTAATGAAATACGTTCTAGTTAATTGGTTACCATAATTCTCCTTTCTTTTCCGCTACCTTCTACCTTAAAATGAACAAGGCCGGTAAGCTCTATATTGTTCAACAAATTGTTTAAGCTTTTCTCTCTGGAATAGTTACCAACGAATCTGACTTTTGAAAAGTCCCCATCGCTGTAAACAAATTTTACGTTATACCATTTTGCCAATCGTTTGGTAATGCCTTGTATTGGTTCATCATTAAATATGAACAAACCTTCTTTCCAGTCAATTGCTTCGATGGTATTTACTTTTTTAATGGAGATTTCTTTACGGTTTTCACTAACAAAAGATTGTTGGCCGGGCGCTAATATTTGCGATTGTAAAGTTTCTTTTTCTCCTTTTTTTATAGATCTGCTTACCATTACACTGCCCTCTAAAAGGGTAGTTTTAATTCCCTCATCGTAACCGTAAGAATTAATATTAAAGTGGGTGCCCAGTACTTTTACCTCCTGGTTTTGTGTTTTTACCACAAAAGGCTTCCCATTTATTTTTGCAACTTCAAAATACGCTTCGCCCTCAAGTTCTACTACACGTTTATTTCTATCGAAATCTACAGGATACCTTAAACGACTGTCAGCGTTTAACCAAACTTTGGTGCCATCAGAGAGTACAACTTGGTACTCGCCGCCACAAGGAGTGTTTAAATTAAGATATTGGGTTTGTTTAAGATGCTCGCTTTGATCTTGATCTGTGCCCATCAATAAGCTTCCGTCAGAATAATTGATTTGACGGTTAGCTACAATAATCCCCGTCTTATTCAAATCTATTTTACGGCCATTGTCTAAGGTTAATGTTGCTTTGTTAGAGCCCGGTTTAAGTTGAGGAACTAGTTGCACTACTTGCTTAACCGGCCGCTCTTCGATATTGCCAGTTTTATAGGTCCAAATAGATGCGCCTAAGCCTATAACCACTAAAATTGCAGCTGCGTATTTCATCCAAAGCAATCGTTGCTTATTTTCTTTTTTATTAGCATCAACAATTTTTTGGAATATTAGCGATGAGTTGCTTTCAGAAAAGTCGATGAACTCATCTTCTTTCAACTTAAACCAAGTTTCATCTAACAAATCGTCTAAATCTGCTTGATTCGCAGGATCAGAAATCAGAGATTTAAGCTCACGCAGTTCCTCAGCGGTACAATCGTCAGCTAAATATTTCTTGTATAAAAGTGTTATTCGGTCTTTATTCATTGGTTATAAAAGAGAGAATGCATTTAGGTATAACACCCCCTTTTTATAAAGACCCGCGAGAATAAACTATGGAGTAATCAGGACTGAAAAAAATTAATAAAAAAAGTTAATCAGCAAAAGAAGACCTACAACATCAGTATGAGTAGTGAGGTAAGATCTTAAAAACCGAAGAGCGTGTTGCATGTGGGTTTTAACTGTAAGTCGCGAAATAGATAGCTGTTCTGCCACTTCTTCGTATTTCAATCCTTCCTCTCTGCAAAGTTGATACACTTTTTTTTGCTGCGGTGGTAGCTGTGCTATCCCTTGAACAAGCTGCGCATAAGTATCATGAAGTAAAATTTCCTGCTCTGTTTCGTTATGAACTTCTTGCCAAGCAACAAACATGTTTTGATTCGACTTTAGTTCCAGCTTTTGCCTCCTTAGCAGTTTTAAAGTTTGGTTACGAGCAGTGACTCTTAAATATGCATCGAGGTTTTGTATGCCCTCTAAATTATCGTGTTGCCAAAGCGTAAGGAAGACTTCATGTACAATGTCCTCTGCCCGGTCTTGGTATTTTAATATTTTAAAGGAGTACGTATAAACTTTTTTACGATAGCGATTATAAAGCTCGGCAAAAGCCTGCTCATCTTTCAATGAAACACGTTTTAAAAGTGCAAGATCTTCTAATGCATGTATCTCTTTTATCATTAAAAAAGTAAATCGTGTAGTAAATTCTAATTGCTTTTTCGAAATTTTGATAGCGCAAAAAACCAGCGAGCATTAAAATTCTTGCTATAGATTAAATAAAATTTACTAATCAGTTTAAAAATAATTGGTTTAAAGTAATTGGCTTTTTAAAACAAAGCTACCTTACTTATCACAAATTAAGTCATTATACCCGCATTAACAAAATCAAGTGTAAATATTTTTGTAATTGAACTGATGATTAGCAATGAATCGATTGCTTAGTCTAAAATTAACGATGAAACAGCTTTACTTAAGGTTGATGCACCGTCGTCTCCAGCATAATCCCAATACATTGCGCCTAACAAACCTTTTTGCTTTATAAATTTTGCTTTTTCTGAAATGGATCTGGCGTTTTCAAAAGAGCAAACAAACACTCCTTCTTCGTTTACTAAATACGGTGCTTTTGCAACAGTATCCCATTTTTCTTCATAATTTTTAAGTCCTATGATTTTGTTATAATCTATAAACCCGCCGATTTCTTTATTGCCTCTTCCGTAAAATGGGATACCCAATACCAATTTTTGCACAGGTACGCCTTCTTTAACATGAAGATCTACCGCCTCGGCAACAGAGATATCTTTGGTAAATTTTGACTTGTATAAACCTGCGTGGTGAAAAGGAGCCGAAGCCATATCATAAGCCATGATATTTACAAAATCAACATCGTCTATTATATTTTTGAAATTTATGTATTGCGCATTTGCTACTGTTGCCAAGGTAAGCAGCTTGCTTTTGCCAATTTCTCGCCTAATTGCTTTCATCAATTCAGTAAAGTTATCGGTGTCATTAGCGCTAGCAGTGATTCCGGCATAATCTGCCGTAGGGTATTCCCAGTCGATATCAATACCGTCAAGTAAAAACTCATCTACTACTCTTTTACAGTCTTTCGCAAATAAATTTCTTGAGCTATCAGTTGAGGCCATCTCACTAAAACCTCCGCTTCCCCAACCTCCTACAGAAAGTTGAACTTTTAGAGTTGGCGATTGCTTTTTAAGTGTCACTATTTCCTTAAGTCTTTCTGAGTTGTCAATCCTTATCCCATTAAAAGAACTGTTTACATGGCCAAAGGCGTAATTGATATTAGTAATTAAATTCGGATCAGGAATGATTTTGCTCCATGAAGTAACATAAGCAACTATTATTTTACTGCTCTCCGGTTTAACCTGAGCTGACAGGGTATTATGTAAAAAAATAAGAAAGATGGAAAAAGCAGTTAAACGTCGCATAAAATTAAATTGGGTTTATTAACAGTGGTTTTTAATAAGACCCTTGACCATAGCAAATGGAGTAGTTTTTATAGCTTATTAGTATTTTAAGTTTTCAAAAAATTACAGTCAAATACGCCCTGTTGTATCATCTTCACAAAATCATTACTTGTAAAAATTCTTTTGTATGGCCTAAAATAGTAGTAAAACCCTTGCCTCCTTCAAAATTCTGGCACCAAACTACTGGATGAATTTTACCAATTTACCACCTTGGTGAATATTTTCATCTATCGTTGCCAATACAACAGCCTTAGAATTAACGGGATTTTTAATTTATATCATTCATCAAAATGTTGCCAAGTTTTTAATCAGATTTTCATTACCCCGCCCAGTTTTCCCTGTCTAAACTTCTGAAATGGATGGCTTCAGCCAAATGTTCCAACCCTATTTCTTCGCTTTGTGCGAGATCAGCAATTGTACGGGCAACTTTTAAGATACGGTCGTACGCTCTGGCAGATAACCCTAGTTTTTCCATGGCTTTTTTTAATAACATTTGACCGGCATCGCTTATTTTACAGATAACCCTTACCATTTGGGGACTCATTTGTGCGTTGCAATAAATATTTTCGTGTTCTTCAAAGCGTGTTTCCTGCATCAACCTAGCACCTATCACTCGTTGACGAATGACCTCACTTTTCTCACTCTTTCTTTCAGATGCTAATTCGTCGAAATTTACAGGCGTAACTTCCACGTGTAAATCAATTCGGTCTAGTAAAGGGCCACTCACTTTACTGAGGTATTTTTGCACAACACCTGGCCCACAAACACATTCCTTTTCAGGATGATTGTAATAACCGCAAGGGCAAGGGTTCATAGCGGCAATCAGCATAAAACTTGCAGGATAATCTACGGACATTCTCGCTCTCGCAATGGTAACGCGTCGCTCTTCTAAAGGTTGGCGCATCACTTCTAAAACCGAACGTTTAAATTCTGGCAATTCATCTAAAAACAACACACCGTTGTGTGCCAAAGAAATTTCTCCAGGTTGTGGATTTGAGCCTCCGCCGACCAGTGCGACATCAGAAACCGTGTGGTGAGGACTTCTGAACGGCCTTCTGGTAATTAAAGCATCTGATGCAGAAAGCTTCCCCGCAACTGAATGTATTTTGGTAGTTTCTAAAGCCTCGTACAAATTTAAGGGAGGCATAATTGTCGGCAAACGTTTAGCTAACATGGTTTTTCCAGCTCCCGGTGGACCAATTAATATTGCGTTATGTCCGCCGGCGGCTGCGATTTCTAAAGAGCGTTTAATATTCTCTTGTCCTTTAACATCAGCAAAATCCGCATCATAATGGCTCACTGCGTGATAAAATTCATCACGAGTATCTACAATGGTCAGTTCTGGCTTTATTCCTTTTGAAAAAAAATCTACTAACTCACGAATGTGGCTGATGCCATAAACTTCGATATCGCTAACAATTGCAGCTTCTCTAGCGTTTTGTTGCGGTAATATAAATCCTTTGAACTTTTCTTTTTTAGCCTGAATTGCGATGGGCAATGCGCCTTTGATCGGTTTTACTTCGCCGTCTAGGGAAAGCTCTCCCATGATTAAGTAATTGCCTATTTCTTCTGTTGGGATTTGGTTTGACGCAGCCAAGATTCCGGTAGCAATGGTTAAATCATAAGCTGAACCTTCTTTTCTGATATCTGCAGGAGCCATGTTAACCACAATTTTTTGTCGTGGCATACGGCAACCGCTAGAAGTTACCGCACTTTCAATCCGTAAAATACTTTCCTTTACCGCGTTATCGGGTAAACCAACCACAAAATACTTACTGCCGGACGTGATGTTTACTTCCACCGTAATATTGATGGCTTCTACTCCATAAACTGCACTTCCATAGGTTTTTACTGGCATCATAAACTGTAAAGAATTTTTAGATGGCTGAATGTAAGAAATTTGTAAATGGTTTTTGTGAAATAGTTCAGTTTTGTATAATTGCAGTAAGCAAGTTTTGGGAAATGCTAATATGCAAGACAATTTTAGATGTTTACGTATAACATGTTAAACCTACTTTTGGGATGTTTTGCAAAAAGGAACGCTCCAATGAATGAAATGCCTTTTGCACATTACTGTTCAACACAATGGCGTGGCTTTGCTTCAACAATAGCAATATTTTGTGGGGCTTCCACTCTGCTTAGGGTAATAAAAAATGAAACGAATGGCTCTAAAGAAGCCACTTTGTAACCTTTTATCTTAATCGCCATCAAGACCCACAAGATGCTCAGCAAAAACAATTGTTTAGAACCAAGAAAGCCACTAGCAGTTATACCAGTGGCTTTCAGTTATCTTATAATTTCCGCTATTTAAAGGCGTCTAAAGCATAATGGACTCTACTAATGGTTTCAGCGACACCAATTTTTTCGGCGATATCGAAAACCTGAGGTCCAAATTTTCCGCCAACAAGCATCACTCTAAGTGGCAACATTAGTTCGCCAATCTTAATTTTCTTTTCAGCGGCTAAAGCCTTGAATGTTTTTTCTATCCCTTGGCTAGTTTTATCTTCGCTTTCTTTGAGTTGCTTTATAAACTCTAAGAAAAAAGTTTCCTTATCAGCGGTCCATTTTGGTTTTACAGCATCGGTATCCCATTTATCTGGGGCGTTAAAGAAAAACGACGCTTGCTCGTAAAAATCGCTCAATAAAACACAACGCTCTTTTACCATTTCAATTACTGCAAACAGATAGTCGTCATCGTTAGTGTTGATTCCACGTTGATTTAAAAATGGTTTTACTAGCGGCAAAAGGTACTCGGCACTACTTGCTTTAATCCACTCGTGGTTGTACCATTTCGCTTTTTCGTAATCGAATTTAGCACCTCCTTTATGAATTCTATCCAAAGAGAACTTTTCTATTAACTCTGGCATACTAAAAAGCTCTTGATCTGTTCCATCATTCCAACCTAACATGGCTAGCATGTTTATAAAACCTTCTGATAAAAATCCGGTTTCAATAAATCCGTCGGTTTTGTTTCCTGTGGCAGGGTCAACCCAGTTTATTGGAAAAACTGGGAAGCCAAACTTTTCGCCGTCGCGTTTACTTAATTTGCCGTTCCCATCGGGCTTCAAAATTAATGGCAAATGCGCCCACTCAGGCATTTCATCGGCCCAGCCTAAATATTTCCAAAGTAAAATATGTACCGGTGCAGATGGTAGCCACTCTTCGCCCCTAAAAACGTGGCTAATTTTCATCAGATAATCATCAACCACAACCGCTAAATGATAAGTCGGCATTCCGTCGGCTTTTAATAAAACCTTATCATCCACCTCGCTACTGTTGAAAGCAATATCTCCACGAATTAAATCGCTAAAAACCACTTGCTCGTTAACTGGCATTTTAATACGAATTACGTGAGGCGCACCCTCTCTAATTAAGCTTTCTGCTGCTTCGTGAGGGATGGTTAGCGAGTTGCGAAGTTGCTTTCTAGTGTGATGGTCATACCTAAAGTTTTCAATTACTTGACGTTTTGACTCTAACTCTTCTGAAGTATCAAAGGCATAATATGCATAACCAGCTTCAACCAATTGCTCGGCGTATTTTCTGTAGATTGCTTTTCTTTCACTTTGTCGATACGGGCCGTATTCCCCACCATCGCGGGTGCTTTCATCTGCTTTGATACCGCACCAATTTAAACAGTTATATATATATTCTTCAGCGCCTTCTACAAAACGCGTCTGGTCTGTATCTTCAATCCTTAAAATAAACTCGCCATCGTTTTGCTTGGCAAAAAGATAGTTGAACAAAATCGTTCTGACCCCACCAATGTGTAACCCTCCGGTAGGACTGGGGGCAAATCTTACTCTAACTTTATCTTTCATTTTGATGAATATTAAAAAATGCAGATCGAACAAAAACCATGCTCAAATCTTTTAATGCGATAAAGTTAATATTTATGTAACGAGAGTTGCTCAATTTATTAATAAAAGAACGGGTTTACGCTAATTCTTAAGGTTTTGACGCGGAAAGCCAAACGCAGAAGAACGAAATATCTAAGGTGTGGATAAGCACTACTAAATATTAGACAATTTTTGCGGTTTATGATTCCGATTCAAACAATTCAATCCCTAAACCAGGTTTTTCAGATAATATGTACCGTCCGTTTTTGAAATTTGGCGTTTTATACGGATTGTTAGCCGTTAGGAATGGACCATCCAAATCTGCCCATTCGCAAAGTGGAGCTAGCGCTGCGCCAGCTAAAGTTGCAACGCTGGTTTCGCTCATGCAACCAATGAGTACCTTTAATTTATTAGCTTTCGCCAATGCAATCATTTTGGAAGCTTCGTTCATTCCGGCAGATTTCATCAATTTAACGTTGATGCCGTGATAAACACCGACTGCATTTTTTACATCGGGCAAACGCTGAACAGCCTCATCTCCAACGGTAGGCACAGGACTTCGCTCGGTTAACCACGCATTGCCATCAACATCTTCTTTAGGCATTGGTTGTTCTATCAGCAATACATTTTGGGTATGTAACCAATGTGCCATTTCCAAGCCTTTTTCTTTTTTTGTCCAGCCTTGATTGGCATCTACATAAATTGGTAAATCGGTTACTTTACGGATGGTTTCTATCAGGATTTTATCGGTGTCTCTGCCTAGTTTAACCTTTAACAGTTTAAAACCATTAGCGAGTGCATCGTTAACTTTTTTTATGATGATTTCTGGTTCGTCAATACCGATGGTATAAGTGGTTTCTGGCATCAATTCTGGCTTGGCGCCAAATAACTGATAACAGGGTTTGTTCAATAGTTTTCCTGTTAAATCGTGTAGTGCAATATCAATTGCTGCTTTTATTGCGGGTTGCTGAGGTGCTAATTCATCTAAATAATTAATGATTTCTTCCATGTTGAATGGGAAGCTGAACTTTTGTAAGTCTATCTTTTTTAAAAAAGCTGTCGCAGTTTCGGTGTTTTCACCCATGTATGGAACCATGGATGCTTCGCCGTAACCTATAAACCCTTCGTGATCCAATTCAATGAGCATCAATGGGGTTGACGTTCTGGAGAATTTAGCAATTGTAAATGGGTATTTTAGAGCGAGGTTGAAAGGTTTGTAGGTTAGGTGCATTTTGTCGTTTTTTTGGCTGAGCTTTGATGATCTTTTTTTGTCTGACGAGATGGGGGTTATTAATTGCAAAGATAATTTTACCAAAACATTTTTAGTGTATATCGATATTTAAACCACCGGTTATTTTTTTGAAATCCAAAATTTGTCTTCTTCCCAGTTTTTAACATTGTTAGCAATATAGTTTTGAATATTTTCAAATGCTCTTGCATCACGAATTATATGATCGTGGAAAAGAGATTGCCAACCGTTTTCAAAACCCAAACGGTTGCAATGTTTTGTTACTGCCGATTTATACCCTCCAATTATGGTTGATATTGAATTTTTGCCTGGATTTTGAAATCAGGTTTGACCAATTGTTTTTTTGGGGATGGGTGGATTGGGTGGTGCGATTGACCGTAGGGACAAGGCATGCCTTGTCCCTACATCAGATACATCAATTGCATGTAAAATCAAAATTCCATGGATATGGTTTGGCATTACCACAAATTCCCCCAATTCAATATTATTTGCATGGTTCTTTATTTCATGCCAAAACACATCCGCCAATATTCCTGCTGGCGATAATTGCATTTCGGCATCCACAATTTCGCCAAAATAATGGTTTCTATCTTTGGTGCATATCGTGATAAAATATGATCCTTCGCTTGCATAATCCCAAGTCTGTAATCTTGCTGATTCTATCCGATATTTATTTTTAAATAAGGTCATTTCTAGTTCTGAAAACTCATATAACGTGATCAGCGCTCTCGAATATTTTCAATTTAACTCTATTAAAGAGAAGTGCCGTTTTGTATTGGGAAGCAACCAAAGCTGATCATCGCTAACTAAGATCAACTCTAACTAAACGAAGAGTTGATTTTTAATGTCTTCAAATTCAGAATAAGAGTTATGTAGAACGGTAGCGAGACACCTCAAAAACAGGTTCAAAATAATATTGTATACGAACTTGCGTGTGAGGTTTCTCCTGTAACCTAAAAGAAGTGACTTGATGTCAACTAATTTAGGTGTCTAGTCGGGTTTGAAATGAAAAGATTATTAAAAACCGTTCGTAACCTACTTACAATCTACGGGCTTAAACAAAAAGCCTTCATCAAATTTAATTGCCGAATGATCTATGAAATAAGTTTTGCCAACATAGGTCTCAATATCTCCAGAACCTTGTTGCAATTCGTTGCCTTTTTTAAGAAAAACCAATGGATTTTTAGATACTGTTCCTTCTGCTTTAAAAGTATAATCAACAAACAATGTGTCGCCACTAAAAGCACCTTTTATCTCTCCTCGTAAATCGTCTTTTTCGAAAAAATCAAATGCTAAGGCTCCAGTTACGTTTCCTCCATCATTATTAATTGACATAGTTACAGAGTCTTTACCCGATGTTGCCAAGTAACACTCTTTAACATTTTCCGTGGTTGTTTGATCTGTTGATTCAGCAGTTTCT
>JBBSTQ010000002.1:0-50049 GCA_038235745.1 Sphingobacteriales bacterium | reverse complement strand
CATTTTGCCCACATCCACCACCCCATAATCGGCGATAGGCCACACGGTTGCAACAAACAAAACAAGCTTTTCAAAGAAACCTGGGAAATGGACACGATGATGTTACACGCCTCTGAATTAATTTTTGTTCATCCGCAAACCAAAACAGAAATGAGTTTTACAGCGAACCTTCAGTCGGAGTTTTTAAGAATGTTTGATTTAATGGGGTTTCATTTGGATAACAATGTGACTAATAGCTCTGGCTCGGAATAGTTTAAATGATTTGAGTTGTTGAATTAAGTTCAAATTCCCGAAATTTAATCCACAAAAAAAGAGGCTCGTAAAAGCCTCTTTTTTTCATATATAATTCGGTAAACGTTACTTTTTACCAGACCATGCTCTAAACATCCAGCTGGTTTTTTCTTTGAATCTTAAAAAGCCAATAATCATATCCGCTGTTCCTTCATCACTTGCGTTTTCGGTTGCATTTTCAATTACTTCTCTTTCAATTTCAATTAAATCCTTAAAATCGCCTAAAATAGCTTCCACCATTTTTTCTTCTGACAAGCCAACAGTTTTAATTTCTTTGATGCTTGAATTTTCAATATAGTCTGCATAAGTACTCACTGGCGACTTGCCTAACGTTAATATACGTTCTGCAATTTCATCAATAGTGACTTGCGCATTATTGTATAATTCCTCGAATTTTGCATGCAACTCAAAAAACTGACGACCTTGTACATTCCAATGGCACCCTCTAACTTTTTGATAGTGTATTTGGTAATTAGCCAATAAAGTGTTCAAATGATCTGCTAATTCAACTACTGGCTTATCTTTAAGCCCTATTTTGTTTACTGTCATAATATTTTTGTTTTTTAAAACCCATAGAATTTAGCTTTCAAGCTTCCTTACAATAAGGTTGTAATTTTCTATGGCAGATACTACAATATCTGTTCCATTTTCTATAAAACCATCGTTAGAAATCGCTTGATACCATTCGCCTGAAATCTCTATTTTTCCTGATGGTCTTAAATCTGTCTTTGCGAATCCTTTTTTTCCTAATAGGTCAAACTGTGGCTTGGTCACTTGGTATCCTTCGGTAGATAACTGTTCATCTTTAAGAACCAATCTTTGGAAAGCTTTAGAACGCAAAATATTACCTCCAAACACTACCGATAAAAACACAGCACCCACAATGGATCCCAACACAATTAAAAACGACTGTACAATTCTTTCGCTTCCGCTGATGCTGAGGTCGAAAAAATCATTTAAAACTAAACTCATTGCTAAACCTACCACCATACAAATAATGCCCGCTATACCAAAAATCCCGAAACCTGGGATCACAAATATTTCTAAAATCAGCAAGCCTATGCCTGCTATAAAAAGTAAAATCTCCCAATTTTCTGCCAAGCCTTCTAAATATAGGGGCGCAAAAAATAGCATTCCTGCAACGATTGCCACCAACAAGGCAAATCCAATTCCTGGCGATTGCAACTCAAAATAAATTCCGCCAATCATCAATAAAATAAGTACACTGCTTACTGCCGGGTTTGTCAAAATCCCGATAATGTTATCCGTAAAAGTAGGGACAAATGTTTCTTTTGTATATTCTGCTATGCCTTCTTTCTTCAAAACATCTTCTATCGATGTCGCTTCGCCATCGCAGAAACCATTCTTAATTGCTTCGCTGGTGGTTAAAGTAAGTACTTTTCCTTTCTCAACAACGCCTGCAACTTCAATATCTGGATCCACAAAACCCTCAGCTATTTTTGGGTCACGCCCTTTACTTTCAGCAGTTGTACGCATCAAACCCCTCATGTAAGACTGATATTTCTCTGGCAGCACCTCCCCTTTTCCGTTGACCACGCTGGCAGCTCCGATAGTTGCACCTCTACTCATATATATTTTATCGCAGGCGATAGAAATCAAGGCTCCTGCCGATGCAGCATTATTATCGATGTAAACAATCGTTTTTAATTTGCTGTTCAAAATCTTAGTCCTAATAGAATCTGCATAGTCCAGCATCCCACCGTAAGTGTTCATATCAATTATTAAAACTTCTGCACCGCTGGCCTTTGCTGCTTCAAAAGCCTTTTGCGTGGCTCGCCATGCTGCCGGGTTAATTTCGTCTTTTAAGTTTAGCTGATAAACTTTTGTTTGTGCATTAGCAATAAAGCCAAAAAGACTCATAAAAAAAACCAAGGCCAAACACTTATTAAATTTCATATTGTTAGTTTTGAAGAAAATGATTACAAATAAAGATACATTAAAGCTCGCATACTCCCGTAAAAGTAAAGGTATAATTTGGAAAATTGTTTTGGATGAAACCCAAGGGATAATAGTTTGGGAAAGCCGAACCATGGATAAGCAAGTTTGGTTTTATGCCTACGATATTGAGAATAAAAAAACACTACTAGACGCTTATAATTTTGGTACAGACTGGAACTTGAGCATAAATACAGTGATTGATGGCACACTTTACCTAAATGGTTACGAATCTGAATTTTCTCCAGTTCAAAAAGGTTTGGTGGCTTTTGATTTGAATACAAAAGAAATGCTGTGGCAAAATTTCAGCATTGGCGCACATATTTTTACCGAAGAGGGCATTGTAGTATTTGATTCAAAAATGTTACCGAGAAAATATCGAATCATAAATTACACGGATAGTAGCGTGGTAAAAGAACTAGAAACAAAAGAAGTTTCAACATTTGTAGGCCTACAAAACAGTTGCATTTTCCCAACATTTCACGAAGATACAACTATAATAAACACCTATCAGCAGCTCAACTACAACAACTTAAAAATTAGCGCCTATTATGTGAAAAGCGGTAATGCTTTTGACCAATACATTAAAGTGGAAAACAATGGCGAGCTTTTAATTGATGAAATAATAAATTCGCAGATACAAAAGATAGGTTTTGATACGTTCTTTGTGTGGCACAAACATTTGTTTTATATCAGAAACAAAGCTGAAATTGTGAGTTATTTAGTATAATTGCAAAATTTTTAAAATGAACAAAAGTCATTTCATGAATTATAAAAATCTCCTTTTTTTACTGTTGATTTTAATAGCTACAAGCAGTTCCGCAAGTAGCCCAATCGACTCGATAGGAGTTGAAAACGTGAACGGAAAAAAAATCATCCTCCATAAAATAAAACCAAAAGAAACCTACTACGCTTTGGGCAGGCTTTATAATTTGAGTCCGGCGGTTATTATGGATTATAATGGTAGCGTTGCATTACAACCTGGCGAAGTTGTTAAAATTCCAACTTCACGAAATTTTAGCACAACTAAATCAAACACAAATAAGCCAGTTGTATTTTCGTCTCCGGTAAAAGATAATTCTCCAAAAAAGAAAGAAAAAACGCACAAGGTTGCTCCTGGCGAAACTCTTTACGCAATTGCCAGTCAGTATAACATGCGGGTTGACGATTTAAAATTGCTAAACGGCTTGACGTCAAACAGTTTAAGTGTAGGTCAATCGCTTAAAGTGTTCAGCGAGGATGAAGTAAGTATCAAACCCACAGTAGAAAAAAACGACGCAGGCAAACCGGTATTGGTGGAGAAAAAACCGGAGCTCAAAGTCAGCAATCCAAATCCGAACAAAATAAAATACCTAGATTCTACAGATTCACAAAACACGGTGGAAATCCCGAGGAATCGTTACGGCATTACGGAGATGAACGATAAAGGTTTAGCCGTTTGGATTGATGATAATAATTTAGATGCTACAAAAAGTTACGCCTTACACCGTGTAGCGCCCGTTGGAACCATTATTAAAGTTACCAACCCAATGACAAACCGAAGCGTTTTTGCAAAGGTAGTTGGTCGTTTCACCGAGAATGAAACCACCAAAGATGTAATCATTGTGATTACAAAATCATGTGCGGACGCTATTGGAGTTTTAGATAAAAGATTTTTAGTGAACATTACTTTTGGCTTGCCTAATGAGCAATAAAAAACCTTATGTGATTGGTGTTGCAGGCGGCAGCGGATCTGGTAAAACATTTTTTTTAAAAGCGTTTTTAAACCACTTTTCGCCTAACGAGGTATGTTTGGTATCTCAGGATGATTATTATATACAGCAGGGCGAGATGACTGCTGAGCAAAACAAGTTGCATAATTTTGACCTCCCAACTTGTATTGAGGTCAAGAAATTTGAAGATGATGTTTTTGATTTGTTGAACTACAAAACGGTATATAAGAAGGAATACACCTTTAATAACCCACACCTTAAACCTAAGATTTTAGAGATACAGCCCGCCCCCATTCTTATTTTAGAAGGTCTTTTTATTTACCATTACGAAAAGATTGATGCAATTTTTGATTACCGCATTTTTATAGATGCTGCCGTGGAAATTGCGTTAGAACGGAGGTTAAAAAGAGATTTGATAGAACGCAATTATCCGGAGGAGGATGTGATGTACAAATGGCAAAATCATGTGATGCCTTCGTTTAACGAATTTCTGCTTCCATATCGGAGCAAATGCGACAAAATCATTGATAACTCAACCAATGAAATTCAAAATATTTTAAACATTACCCAAGAAATATCAGCTCAGCTTAAAGGTAAACTTATGTTGCCCTGATTAGTAGTGTTTTGATAAATCATTTTTTTTGTGATATTTGCTTATCTTTAGCAAAACAAGTAAATTATTCCTCGTAAAATATAACAGTCATTAAAAGAAAAGATAAAGGTTTGTTTAAATTTGCATTCGCTTTTTCGATAATACCGGCTGTGTAGCTTTTTAAAAGCTTAAAAATCCCAAAATGGTTAATACAATAGAAGAAACTTTTGATTACAATACTTCCAGAGAGAAGCTCATTTTAGCTGAATACGGCAGAAATGTTCAAAACATGGTCGAATATATTGTGGCGCTTCCTTCAAAAGAAGAACGTAACAGATATGCCCAAGTGGTAATAGATATGATGGGATTTTTAAACCCTCATTTAAGAGATGTACCCGATTTTAAGCATAAGCTTTGGGATCATCTTCAAATTATTTCTAAATTTAAAATCGACATAGATTCGCCTTATCCTACTTCCATAACGGAAGAGGAAGTTGTAAAGCCAGACGCACTGGGGTATCCGCAAAAGCGTATCAAATATAAGCACTACGGCCATACTGTAGAGCTAATGATCAAGAAAGCCAAGGATATCATTGAGCCTGAAAAAAGAGCGCACATGACTAATTCAATTGCTAACTTTATGAAAATGGCCTATGTACTTTGGAACAAAGACCACGTTGCAGATGAGCAAATTTTAAATGATTTAACAGCGCTTTCTAATGGCGAATTGGATGTGAGTGCGGTAGTACTTAATAAAGTGGAAGTAAAACCACCTGTTAATACCAGTACAAACACTGGTCGCTCACAAAAAAGCAGTAGTGGTGGTCGCAGTACTGGCGGTCGTCAGCAAAGCAACAACAATAACAACAACAACAAAGGACGTTCACGCAGTTACACCAGCAACAACAATGGCGGCGGTGGTGGCGGCAGACGATCTAACTAATTTTAACAACTTCAATCAAAATATAAAACCATTTTATGAACGCATTTGAGATTCGTGGAGGTAAACCTTTAAAAGGCGAAATTATACCTCAGGGAGCAAAAAATGAAGCATTGCAAATTCTTGCGGCTGTACTTTTAACGCCAGAGAAAATCACGGTAAGCAACATTCCTGACATTAAAGATGTGGTTAAGCTGATTGAATTGCTTGGCGATTTAGGAGTTGATGTTAAGCGACTTTCTAAAGATACCTACGAGTTTCAGGCCAAAGATATTAATCTGGATTTCTTCCACTCACAAACTTTTAAGTCAAAAGGTGGCAGTTTACGTGGCTCTATTATGATTGTAGGGCCTCTGTTGGCTAGGTTTGGTAAAGCCGCAATTCCTAAACCAGGTGGCGATAAAATTGGTCGACGCCGGTTGGACACCCACTTTTTGGGTTTTGAGAAATTAGGTGCAAAGTTCAACTACAATGCAGAAACAGGTTTCTTCAACATAGACGCAAGTCAGCTGAAAGGAACTTTTATTCTTTTGGATGAAGCATCTGTAACGGGAACTGCAAACATTGTGATGGCTGCCGTTTTGGCGCAAGGAACAACCACCATTTATAATGCAGCTTGCGAACCTTATTTACAGCAACTTTGCAAAATGCTTAACCGCATGGGTGCAAAAATATCTGGCATCGGCTCTAATTTATTGACTATTGAAGGCGTTAAAGAATTAGGCGGAACAGAACACAGGTTGTTGCCAGACATGATTGAGATTGGATCTTTCATTGGTTTAGCGGCGATGACGGAGTCTGAGATAACGATAAAGGATGTTTGCTATCAAGAGTTAGGGATTATACCTGACGTTTTTAGGAGAATAGGTATTCAATTTGAGTTACGTGGCGATGATATTTATATTCCTTCACAAAAAAGCTACGAAATAGATACCTTTATTGATGGTTCTATTTTAACTGTTGCAGATGCACCTTGGCCGGGGTTTACACCCGATTTGTTGTCTATACTTTTGGTTGTTGCAACCCAAGCGAAAGGTTCTGTACTGATTCATCAGAAAATGTTTGAAAGCCGTTTGTTCTTTGTGGATAAACTGATTGATATGGGCGCACAAATTATCCTTTGCGACCCGCACCGGGCTACAGTCATTGGTTTGGATAAAAAGTATTCGTTGAAAGGCATCGAGATGACTTCGCCAGATATTAGAGCCGGAGTTTCCCTTTTAATTGCCGCTTTATCAGCATCGGGCAGAAGCATCATCCACAACATTGAACAGATAGAAAGAGGATATCAAGATATTGACACCAGGTTAAAAGCCCTAGGTGCAGATATTAGAAGAATTTAATTTAATCAAACTCTCCAACAAAATGGAGAGTTTTTTGTTACCGAAGTTTAATAGTTAGAAGTTGCAACATCAGTTATTTATTTATCTTTAGCTTTAACGAAAAACTACGATGTAACTTCTTCCGTAAATAACCGTACATTAAATAAAAAAACATGAAAAAATTCCAAAATATTGCGACGGGTTTATTAATAGCTGTAGCAACAATTTCTTGTACCAATGGTGCATCAAAAAACAAGACGGCAAATCAAGATGCTTCAGATACAAGTGGAGTTATAGTTAGCGCTGGTGGAGACGATGAAACAATAACTGAAAATTCTAAGCTTGCAAAAGCAGCTAAAATAAATCATTCTGCTTTTGATAAATTGTTGAAAGCAAACGTTTCTAATAGTGGTAGCGTAGACTACAAAGCATTTGTAAAAAACAAGTCAAATTTGCAAGGATACCTAGCTCTAATGGCTAGAGCAGATGTTTCAAAAATGAACAAAAATGAGCAAACCGCTTATTGGATCAACGTTTATAATGCAGCAACAGTTGATCAAATTGTTAGAGCTTATCCAACATCATCAATAACGAAGATTGCAGGTGGAAAAGTTTGGGATCAAGCGCTTCCGTATAATTTTAATGGTAAAAAGTTAACGCTGAACGATATTGAGAAAAAAATATTATTAGGTCGCGATTTGTTTGACGCAAGAGTCCATTTTTCGGTTAATTGCGCAGCAGTATCTTGTCCAATCCTATCTAACAAGGCTTTCACAGGCGAAAATGTTCAGGAAATGCTAACCAAAAACACCAAAGCAGCATTGGCTGACCCAAAATTCAATAAGATTTCTTCGAACAGCGCAGCAGTATCTAAACTATTTGACTGGTACAAAGCTGATTTTGTAAAGGCGGAAGGTAGCGTTGTGAAATTCATCAACAAATATTCTGACACTAAAATTGACGGGAACACCAAAATAACTTACATGGATTACAATTGGAGTTTAAACGGTAAGTAATTTCTCAATCTTTAGGCTTCGATATGAAAATCGTAATTATTGGAAACGGAGTATCGGGCATTACAACTGCCAGATATATCCGAAAGCAAAGTGACCATGAATTGCTGGTAATCTCTGCGGAGTCTGAACATTTTTTCTCTAGAACTGCGCTTATGTACATTTACATGGGTCACATGAAATACGAACACACAAAGCCATACGAAGATTGGTTTTGGGAGAAAAATAGAATTGCGATTAAAAATGCTTACATATCTCAAATCAACTTCGATAAAAAAAACCTCCAAACGTCTGATGGCGAAATCATAACCTACGATAAACTGGTAATTTCGACGGGATCAATACCCAAAACATTCGGCTGGCCCGGTCAAGATTTAAAAGGTGTGCAGGGTTTGTACAGTAAGCAGGATGTGGAATTGATGGAGCAAAACACCAAAAATATTGGACATGCAGTAATTATAGGTGGCGGATTAATTGGAATTGAAATGGCAGAAATGCTAAATAGCAGAAACATAAAAGTTACGTTTTTGATTAGAGAGGCTACTTACTGGAATAGCATCTTACCTAATGAAGAAGCACAATTAGTGACTAACCACATTGCCGAACATCATATAAATTTAATGCCCTATACCGAATTGGATGAGATTGTTGGGGATGCAAATGGTCGGGTAAAGGCCATTAAAACAAAAGACGGGAAAATGATTGACTGTCAGTTTGTTGCATTGACTACCGGTGTTACGCCTAACATTAAATTCTTGAAAAATACCGCCCTTAAAACAGATAAAGGAGTATTGGTAAACGAGTTTTTGGAAACCAACATACCAGACGTGTATTCGTTAGGCGATTGTGCACAGTTTGAAAATCCAAAAAAAAACCATCCGCCGGTAGAGCAACTTTGGTACACCGGCAGAATGCAAGGAAAAGCCTTAGCAAAAACAATCTGCGGAGACAGAACTAAATATGATAGAGGAATTTGGTTCAATTCGGCTAAGTTTTTAGATATAGAATATCAGACCTACGGCTTAATGTTAAGCAAACCGCTTGAAGGAGAAGACACTTTTTATTGGGAACACCAAAATGGTAAAATCTGTTTCAGAGCAAATTTCAGTAAAACCGATGGAAGCCTTAAAGGGTTTAACTTTTTTGGAATTAGATTTAAACAAGTAGTAGTTGACAGTTGGATCAGGAACGGAAATAAAATTAGCGATTGCATTGCTAACTTAGAAAAAGGATTTTTTGATCCTGAATTTAGCAAAAATCATCATCAGAAAATATTGGAAAGCTTTAATAATAAATTTCCAAATCATTTGGCAGCACCGCCGAAAAAGAAGAGATTTTTAATTTTTTAATCCGATAAAGAAATCATGAAAATTATACAGAAAATCGGACTTGGAATCTTTTTGCTCTGCTTTGCAGTATTCCTCTCACTTTTAGGCTTGGGCAAATATCAGCTGACTGAAAAAAGTTTTAATTCGTCCGTGACGGATAGCACACACCAAGCAGCTTTAAAAGAAAACTTGAGCCCAATGTTTGGTAAAACTTACACTAGCAATATTAGTTTTATCTCAGACTATAAAGCTGCGGTAAATAAAACCAATAAAAAATTTGAAGACAATAAACAACCTGACAGCGTAATTAGCGCAGACTATACCACTAATATTGTTAAAAGTAGCACCATTGGTTTTATTAAGGATAACCAAATGCTGTTGTTCTACATATGCTTTATAGTTAGCGCTTTAGGTGGCGCAATCTATATGGTTGCTGATCTGTTCATCCACCCTGTTGCCGGTATAAAAAACAATAAGATTTTTCAGACTGGTATAACTAATAGAGGAATTATCGCTTTTGCTTTCGCCGCCTTCTTAATTACGTTTTACATTTTTCTTTATCAGGCATCGGCATATCTTAGCAACTGGATTTTCCTAGTTGATCCATTAAGTGTTGGCTTAACGGGTAACAGAGCATCGCAATGGTTTTTATACGGGTTTCTTTACTCGTTAATTATGCTTACCATGGGCATAAAAATGTATGTAAAATACAGGCACAGCAATTACCAAACACTGCGTACCACATCGGTTATATTTTTTCAGTTAGCGTTTGCTTTCATGATCCCAAATATTTTAACAAAACTGCAATTACCGTCCGCAGATCTAAAAAACATATGGCCTTTAGACTATAGCTTCTTTTTTGACTATCGTTTAAACGATCTTTTAAGTAACGGCCTGCTAGGTTATTGGATGCTGGGCTGGGGTATTTTTTTGATTATTGTGGGCGTACCTGTAATGGTTTACTTTTTTGGTAAAAGGTGGTATTGTAGCTGGGTTTGCGGTTGTGGTGGTTTGGCTGAAACTTTAGGCGACCCCTTTAGGCAACTGTCCGATAAATCTTTAAAAGCTTGGAAGTACGAACGAGTAATTGTTCACGGTGTATTCGTTTTTGCAGTGGTAATGACTGCCGTTGTTTTATATACGTTTTTCACAGGATCTTCTACGCTTTTCGGTGTAAATACATACGCCGTTAGAGGAGTTTACACATTTGCTATCGGGTTTGTTTTTGCTGGCGCAGTTGGTACTGGCTTTTATCCGATGATGGGAAACAGGGTTTGGTGCAGATTTGGATGCCCTTTAGCCGCTTATCTAGGAATAGTTCAAAGATTTAAGTCGCGTTTTAGAATAACCACCAACGGCGGGCAATGTATTTCTTGTGGTAATTGCTCTACCTATTGCGAAATGGGAATTGACGTAAGAGCTTATGCGCAAAAAGGTGAAAACATTGTTAGGGCATCTTGCGTAGGTTGCGGTATTTGCGCTGAGGTTTGCCCGAGGGGAGTTTTAAAATTAGAAAATTTAGCAGAGGAAGGAAGGTTTGACGCTTACATCAGGCCAGAAGAAAGATAATGACTAAGAACACAAACAGCAGTAACATTTATGTAATTATTCCTGCTTATAACGAAGAACAATCAATTGCTAAGGTTGTAAACGATGTACCTAAGTCAATTGTAACAGAAATTATCGTTGCGAATAACAACTCTAAAGACAATACTCAAAAAGAAGCTGAAAATGCAGGAGCTACCGTGGTTTTTGCAGAGAGTGGCGGCTATGGTAACGCCTGTTTAAAAGGAATAGAATATTTAAAATCTAAAGCCAAACCGCAAGATATTATTGTTTTTATAGATGGCGATTACTCGGACTACCCTGAAGAAATTTCAAAGATTTTAGCACCAATAGAGCAGAATGAAGCAGATTTGGTCATTGGCTCTAGGGCTTTAGGAGTTAAAGAACGAGGCTCAATGACTTTACCACAAGAATTTGGTAATTGGCTTGCTACACGATTGATTGACGCTTTTTACAAGGTTAAGTTTACCGATTTGGGTCCCTTTAGGGCAATTACTTGGGCTAATTTAACGTTGATCAACATGCAAGACAAAACCTACGGCTGGACGGTAGAAATGCAGGTAAAAGCAGCTAAACAACACTTACGCTGTGTTGAAGTTCCTGTTAAATATCGTAAACGCATTGGCGTAAGCAAAGTTTCCGGAACCATTAAAGGCGTGATTTTAGCAGGTTATAAAATAATCTGGACAATTTTTAAAAACATATAATTTTATATAGAAAAATGATTTGGCAAATTGTCATATTGGTTTTATACGCTATTTCCCTAACCATCATACTATTGTTTAGTTTGGGTCAGGCTTTTTTGATTTATTTTTATTTGAAGGCCCATAAAAATAAATTGGAGGCACCATCCTTACCTGCAAATCTGCCAATAGTAACAGTACAGCTTCCGCTCTTTAATGAACTTTATGTTACTCAACGTTTAATAGATGCGGTTTGTGATTTGGATTACCCTAAAGAATTATTAGAGATTCAAGTATTGGATGATTCAACAGATGAATCGCTAGCGCTAACCACCGGCTTAGTCGCCGAAAAGCAAAAACTAGGCTTTAACATTGTTCAAATTCAACGGTCTAAAAATATAGGCTTCAAAGCTGGCGCTTTACAAAACGGTTTAATCCAAGCTAAAGGAGAATTCGTAGCTATTTTTGATGCAGATTTTTTACCTGAAAAAGATTTCTTGACCAATTTAATTCCCTACTTCAACGATAGTAAAATTGGGATGGTGCAAAGCAGATGGGGTCATATTAATAAAGATTATTCGTTGTTAACTAAGGTTCAAGGTTTCGGTTTAGATGGGCATTTCACCGTGGAACAAACCGGACGAAATGCAGCCAGTCTTTTTATGAATTTTAACGGTACAGCCGGGATATGGCGCAAGCAATGCATTGAAGAAGCGGGCGGTTGGCAACACGATACCTTAACAGAAGATTTAGATTTGAGCTATAGGGCACAGTTAAAAGGTTGGGAATTTAAGTATGTACAAGCTGTTAGCACTCCCGCAGAACTTCCTATTGAACTTAATGCATTCAAATCACAGCAACACCGCTGGACTAAAGGTGCTATTGAAACTTCCAAAAAAATGATGAAAGAAGTTTGGAAAGCAGATGTTGGTTTACGTAAAAAGATATTTGGAAGCTTGCATTTACTAAACTCTTATGCCTTCCTTTTTATTTTTTTAACGAGTGTACTCAGTATCCCTGTTTTATTTATAAAAAACAACACGGATATTCCAGCTATATATTTTCAGTTGCTCTCAATCTTTGTCATCGGCTTTTTGATTGTGGCTGTTTTTTATCTGATTGCTAGTTTCTCAAAAGCTAAAAGTTATGGCTCTTTTATAAAATTGTTTCCCTTGTTTCTTTCGGTTTCAATGGCGCTCAGTTTTCATAATTCTATCGCAGTTTTAGAGGGAATTCTTAACTTTAAATCAGACTTTATCCGTACTCCAAAATTCAATATTACCAGTTTTAAAGCCGGGATAAAAAGCAATATTTACGTTCAACATAAAATGGCTGGTTCATTCTATGTAGAGTTAGTTTTGGGTTTTTACTTCTTGTTGGGTATTATTACAGCGTTTTATTACAACGATTACGGCCTACTACCTTTTCATTTAATGCTTTTCACAGGCTTTTGCGTACTGAATTTTTACTCGCTCAAAACTCGATTTTCAAAGTAAAAAAAAACTCACAAAGTTTTGAAGTTTCGTGAGTTAGTAACAATTTCAACAAAGTATACTACTGCTTTAAATCTCGTCTAAATATCAATTTCCAATCAAACGCAGAACACCCGGTTAAATGTCTTTAAGCTTCTGCCTTTAGCTTCCAGCAGTTATTTAACCATAAAAGGAATAACTACATTCCCCCACATTAACTCTACCTCGCCGGATTTTTCAATCTTAAACTTCATCTTCTCCATAAAATCCCCATTCAATGGCTTAACATTTATACGCAACGCATCATCAGCTTCTGCGTATTTTGTTCCCCACTGTTTCCAGGTTTTACTGAAAATAATTGTCCATTCCTTGTCTCCCGGAATGGTATAAAGTCCGTATTTACCAGCTGGCAAAATTTTTCCATTAACCTTAACGTCTTTATCAACCTCAAAAACAGTTGCTTCGTTGGCTCCTGTTCGCCAAACTTTACCGTAGGTTGCAATCTCGTTTCCAATTGTTCTTCCTTTAACAGATGGCTGGCTGTAGTCTACAGAAACAGCAACTCCAGCTTTGGTAGTTTCCGTAACTTTATCTGGTGGGCTGGGTCTTTTACTTTTATCAGTTTGCGCGTTTACAGCACTTGCCAAAAAGATAAACAGTCCGGCAATAATTGCAATTTGTTTTTTCATAACTTGTTGTTTTGTAAATGAATTTATCACTAAACGTTACAAGTTATTTAAATGTTTTACACCTTCAAAATCAATCCTTAAAACATTTTTATGGCTTACACGTTTATCGCTTGAGTTGTAGTTTTAAGCATTATGCTTTGCTATATTTGCAGCATATTAACTAGGCTCCAAAAATATATATTGATGATCATAAAATTTCTGTGTTCTTACCTATTGTTACTCGGTTTAGTCATCAACATAAGTGAGGCGCAAGCTCAAAAAAATTACGTTTTAAACGGGATTTTAAAAGATGCTTCTACTGGCGAAACTTTGATAGGCGCTTCTGTACAAGTTACAGGTGCATCCTCTATGGGTACGGTTTCCAATGCTTACGGGTACTATTCTTTGAGTATTCCTGCCGGAGTTTACCAATTAAATTACAGCTACGTTGGCTATCAAACCATTACGAAAAACATCAATATCACAAAAGATCTAACGGAAAACATTTCACTTGAATCTGCCAACCAACTAAATGAGGTGGTAGTAAATGCTGAGAGGCGTAACAATAACGTAGAGAATCCCTTAATGGGAGTGCAAAAACTAAACGTGAAAGAGATAAACAGTATTCCTGTACTATTTGGCGAAAGAGATATTTTAAAAACGTTACAACTTTTACCTGGAATAAAATCTGCAGGTGAAGGAAACAGTGGTTTTTATGTTAGAGGAGGTTCTACGGATCAGAATTTGATTTTGCTAGACGAAGCCCCAGTTTACAACGCCTCACACCTACTCGGTTTTTTCTCAACTTTTAATTCTGATGCGATAAAAGATGTAACTGTTTACAAAGGTGGCATGCCAGCACAATATGGTGGTCGTTTGGCTTCTGTTTTAGACATTAAAATGAATGATGGTAATAAAAAAGAATACACCGTTGAAGGTGGAATCGGATTAATTGCTTCGAGATTGAAGGTGGAAGGTCCCATCAAAAAAGACAAAAGTTCTTTTATGGTAAGCGGTCGTAGAACTTACGCCGATTCGTTTTTGGCTTTTTCCCCAGACAGTAGTATTAAGGGAAGCACTCTTTACTTTTATGATTTAAACGCCAAAATGAATTTTATCTTAGATGATAAAAATGTTCTTTACCTTTCAGGGTATTTTGGTAGAGATAAGTTAGGCATCAATAATAGTTTTGGTTTCGATTGGGGAAATACAACAGGTACAGCAAGATTAAACCATTTATTTTCTAACCGACTTTTCTCTAATACATCTTTAATTTACAGCAATTACGATTATACCATTCAAAGCTTGTTAGAGGGTAATGATTTTAGTGTAAACTCAGCAATTAAGGACTATAACTTTAAACAAGATTTCCAGTTCACGGCAAATAATGCACATGAAATTAAATTCGGTATTAATGCCATTCATCATACCATTGAACCAGGGAAGATTACTGCAAGTGCCGCTTCCAGTGTTAACCAAACCGCTATTGAAAACCGCAAAGGAATAGAATTAGCGGCTTATTTTTCTGACGAATACCGAGTGAACGGTAAATTGAATTTAGCCTATGGCGTAAGGTTCAGTAATTTTTCGGCATTAGGTGCTGGCGAATTTAAAACCTACGACGCAGACGGAAACACCACTGGTTCCACCATTTATAAATCAGGAGAGTTGGTAAAAAATTATTTCAACCTAGAGCCTCGAGTTTCTGCCGCTTATCAGCTTTCAGAAAGTAAGTCCTTAAAAGGATCTTACACTAGAAACACGCAAAATTTGCATTTAATGTCCAACTCTACGGCTACATCGCCAACAGATTTGTACATTATGAACAGCAACAATGTGAAGCCAGAGATTGCAGACCAATTTGCGTTGGGTTACTTCAGTAACTTTAAAAACGACGCATACGAGTTTTCTTCGGAGATTTATTATAAGGACATGAAGAACCAAATTGAATACCGAAATGGTACAGATTTGCGTGGTAACCAAAATGTGGAAGCCGATTTATTGTTTGGCGATGGACGAGCTTACGGAATTGAACTTTTCTTGAAGAAGCGTTTTGGCGATTTCAATGGCTGGATTGGTTACACTTTAGCAAAAACAGAACGTCAGTTTCAACAAATTAACGATGGAAAATGGTTTAATGCCAGGCAAGATAGAACTCATGATTTATCTGTAGTAGGTATCTACAAAGCAAGCAAGCGCTGGACATTAGCCTCAACTTTTGTTTACAGTACCGGAAACGCAGTTACTTACCCCAGCGGGAAATATCAGTTAAACGGACAAACTGTTTTTTACTACGGCGAAAAAAACGGAGACCGTACACCCGCATATCATCGATTGGATTTATCGGCAACGTTAGAGCCTAAAATCAAACCAGAAAGAAAATATCAGTCAAGTTGGTCATTTGGAGTTTACAATGCTTACAACCGAAAAAACGCGTTTTCTATTGACTTTCAAGATAATCCAGATGATGTAAGCAGAACGCAAGCGGTACAAACCTCTTTATTTGGCATTATCCCATCCGTAACTTGGAACTTTAAATTTTAAACTATGAAAGCTATTTATATTTTACTCTTATGTGCAATTACTATTTTTTTTAGTGGATGTGAGGAAGTGATTGATTTAAAGTTGAACGATAGCAAGCCTGTAGTTGTTATTGAGGCAAATGTCACCGATGAGATGAAACCTCAGGTTGTAACTGTGAGCCAGACGAAGCCCTTTACAAATAATAACAGTGTAAATCCTGTTTCGGATGCAATGATCACGCTGAAAGATTTATCAGACAATAAAACCTACAATTTTGGTGGCGCAGATGAATCTGGCAAGTATCTTTCTGAAAATTTTCGTGGCAAACCAGGAAACACTTATGAACTGAGTGTAGCTAGTGGAAACAAAGTTTATAAAGCTATATCCACTATGCCAAAAAAAGTTTTGTTAGACTCCATCTCTATTACAGAAATTTCATTTTTTGGACAAACTCAAAAATATATAAAAGTAAATTTTAGCGATCCTGCCCAGTTCGAAAATCAGTACCGTTATGTTTTAACAGTCAACAATAAACCTGTAGAGGGTTATTTTGTAGATTCTGATCGTTTTAACAATGGTAAATACATAAGCAACACAATCTTTAGTGGCGACCCTGAATTAAAGTCAGGAGACGAAATAAAAGTCGAGTTCCAAGGAATTGACATGACTATCTATCGCTACTTTTTTGCCATATCACAGATCAGTGGAAATGGTGGCCCACCAACAGCACCATCAAACCCCGATTCAAGTTTCAACAATGGCGCATTAGGGTATTTTAGCGCTCACACCAAAGAAGTAAAAAACGCTACAATAAAGTAAAATCGTGTGCTTTATGTTTTGAACTTTGATATTGTCTACTAGTGGTGAAGGAAATAAAAGAACCAGCAACTGGCTCGCAGATGCTGGATAATTATGTTTCATTAGTTAGCGCATTTTAACGCTATTCAACCTTATTTATCTTAATTTTTTTCACACCATTAGGCATTTCCCATTCTACAAAACTTCCTTTTAAATAGCCTAAAACTGCGGCTCCCATTGGTGTATATACTGAGATTTTATTCTCTTTCATATTGGAGTCTTTGGGCAAAACTACCTAAAAATGAAACTTTTTACCACTCACTGTTTCTTCTATTTCCACTTCCGAGTTTAACAAAATGGAAACTTTGCTGGTACTTAAGATATGGTCAGAGTAGAAAAGCCGTAATTAGTAAAATGAGACTCCAATCCCATAGGGAAGACATAATTATGAAACAACAAGAAAAATCTGTTCAGAATCCCGCAGGGATGATACTATATCGACACACATACCTACCCAATGCACAACGATTTTATTTGCTTTGTAGCACAGGTATCATCCCTACGGGGTTTGGGTTATCTTAAAACCTGGTCATTTTATAATCTTTTTACCCCTCTGGGGTTTCGTTAGAATTCATATTTTAAGATTTTGATCCTCAACATCACCTTATACTGATTTGTATAGAATTTTAAACCTCAACGCGAGTGATCCTACTACAATTCAAAATTAACGACCGCCACAAAAGGCTATTCTATCATTCAATCCTTCTCTCATTCAAAATTAATGACCGCCACAAAAAGCTATTCTATCATTCAATCCTTCTCTCATTCAAAATTAATGACCGCCACAAAAAGCTACTCTATCATTCAATCCTTCTCTCATTCAAAATTAATGACCGCCACAAAAAGCTATTCTATCATTCAATCCTACTCTCATTCAAAATTAATGACCGCCACAAAAGGCTATTCATTCATTCAAACCTTCTATCATTCAAAATTAATGACCGCCACAAAAGGCTACTCTATCATTCAATCCTTCTCTCATTCAAAATTAACGACCGCCACAAAAGGCTATTCATTCATTCAAACCTTCTATCATTCATTAAATCCCTTTCTCTCATTAAATCTAAACGTACCTTTTAATAATCCTTAACTTATGGCTATACTTATTTTGATCCAATGCAAAAATCCCTTGATTATCAATTCTATCAATTTTTACCCGTCCGGATGCGTGTATGATTTGGCTGTTGTTTAGCATAATACCAACATGAGTAATTTTGCCCTCTTTATTATCAAAAAACGCCAAATCGCCTGCTTTGGCCTCCGTTAAAAAATCAACTACTTTTCCTTGCTCTGCCTGTTGCCAAGCATCTCTGTTTAAAGCTAAGCCAAGCATTTTGAAAACAATTTGGCTAAATCCCGAACAATCGATTCCAGCATGGGTTCGTCCGCCCCATAAATAAGGAACATTTAAAAATATTTTTGCGGTTTCCATCAAGTTGGCGTCAAAATCTTCCACGTTAGGCACAAACACGTTGCTGGAAGTTACCTGATAGGTTTCTTTAAGTAGCGTAAACTTACCGTCGTTATACAAAGGCAAACTGGTGCCAGCATGTAAATAGAAAGACAACTTATTTGGGCCTTTTAAAACCAAAGTATTTGCTTCACTGGTCAAAAATACTGGCTCTTGACCATCACCATTTAACGAAACATTAGTAATCGGTGCAATTTGCTTTGCATCCACCCAACCAACGTAGGCATCGTCATGAGTTCTAATTTGCAACCACTCTCCTTCCTGTTCAAACGCTTCAAAAGTATCTGCAAAAAGCAATTGTGAGAGCATTTCTGACGCATGAGCTGGATTTGCTCTAATTGGTATTGATGATAAGGCGCAAGTGCCTATAAAATTTTCCATAGGTTAATAAGCTGGTCTGAATTTTGCGTAATTTAACATAAATCAAACAAGATGGAAAATACAAAAAACTTTGAACGTATATTAATTGCAGTTGACGATTCTAAATATGCCTATCACGCAGCAGAGTACGGCTTTGCTTTGGCTAATAAACTGAACGCATCGGTTTCACTGGTTCATATTGCGCAAATTCCTATAGCGACAAACATTACTGGCGATCCAATTTTGGGCGATCCCGGTATTATTTTACCAAACGTAATGGACATACAGCGGGAACATGCAGAAAAGCTTTTCGCCGATTTAAAACAACAGTTTGCACCAGAAACAATTGTAGATGATTATGTCATGATTGGAGATGTTAGCGACGAAATTGTGTCTTTAGCGAACGAGCAAAATTTTTCCATGATTATAATGGGTACGCATAGCAGAACTGGATTTGATCATTTTATATCAGGTTCTGTCGCCGAAAGTGTAAGTAGACATGCAAAATGCCCAATATTGATTATTCCTGGCGATGAATAACGCAAAATTACTTAATTAAATCTAGTTGATTTTATCACTAAAATTTATAAAACCACTCAAAATTAAAACGCTTGTTCTATTTTAGCAAGGTTTATGATTTTAACCCTTACAGATTTAGAAAGTTTTAAGCTTAAAGTACAGCAATGGGCATCAAATTTTGATGTCTTTTGCTTTTTAGATTCAAACGACTACCCTGATACTTACTCTAAATTCGACTTTGCGATTGCTGTCGGGATTTTAGAAGAGATAGAGACAGATTCATTCGAAGAATTACAGATTTTTAAATCGACACACCCAAACAAATGGATTTTTGGTGGTTTCAGTTATGATTTAAAGAATAGTATTGAACCATTAAGTTCTGAAAATGAGGATTTTATTAAATTTCCTTTAGCATTTTTCTTCGTTCCAAAGCATGTTCTAATACTAAAAGGTAACCAATTAACAATCAAAAGTGCTAATGATGCTGAAGTTTGGAAAGAAATAATTAACACGACAATCGTACCATCCGTTTATCAGCAAACTTCCGTTGACATAAAACAGAGATTTGATAAAGAAGCTTATATAAATACCGTTGATCAAATTATAAACCAAATAAGCATCGGCAACATTTACGAAACCAATTTTTGCATGGAATTTTACGCCGAAGATGTAGAAATAAACCCATTAGCAACTTATCAGCAGCTCAACCAGCAATCACCAACTCCGTTTTCTAACTATTTTAAATGGTACGATAAACACATCATTTCTGCAACACCCGAACGATTCTTAGCAAAACGAGGAGAAACACTAATTTCGCAACCCATAAAAGGCACTGCTAAAAGGGGGCAAAACGAAACAGAAGACTTGCAGATTATTCAGCAATTAAAGGACAGTGCCAAAGAGCAACAAGAAAACGTGATGATTGTAGATTTGGTTAGGAATGACCTTACTAAATCGGCTCAAGAAGGCTCTGTGAAAGTAGAAGAGCTATTTGGCGTTTACAGTTTTAAGCAAGTCCACCACTTAATTTCTACCGTTGCTTGCGAGCAAAAGCCAAACTTAGAAAGCTTAACCATTATAAAAAATACTTTCCCGATGGGCAGTATGACTGGTGCGCCTAAATTTAAAGCGATGCAGTTGATGGAGCAATTTGAAGCAACAAAACGGGGAATGTATTCTGGTGCGGTGGGCTATTTTTCGCCCGATGGAGATTTCGACTTCAACGTCATCATCAGAACAATCCTTTATAACGAAACAGAAAAATATCTTTCTTTCCAGGTGGGCAGTGCCATTACCTATTACGCCATACCAGAAAAAGAGTACGAAGAATGTTTATTAAAAGTAAAGGCTATTTTACAAGTGCTGAGCTAGTTGTTCTTTTGGTAGAATCTCTTTTTATGATTGTAGAAGGCAAACTTAAACTCACAAAACCTTCATGGTCTTTTTTCCCTTCAATTTCATCAAGCAATAATTTTGCAGCGGTTTTCCCAATCTCAAAAGCAGGTTGAGAAATGGTTGATAAAGAAGGATTAAGCAACCTAGCTACGTTCAAGCAAGAAAACGTGATAATTTTAATATCGTTAGGGATACTCAGATTTAAATTGTTGCAAACATCGTAACAGGCAATTGCCAAACGTTCTACCGAGCAAAAAATAGCATCTGGTTTTTTCTCCACTATAAATTTAGTCAGATCCTCTAAATCAATCTCCCGCGACGGAATAAATGACTTAACCAATGACTTATCAGCGGGCAAATTGTTTTTCTCTAGCACATCGAAATAAGCTTTTTCCCGTTGATACATGGTAGAAAGATTGTCGCCGGCTTTTAAAAAAAGTATGCGTTTACAACCTCGGTTTACCAAGTGGCTTACTCCGTCAAAACTGCTCTCATAATCATCACTATAAACCTTGGACGCATTAAAATCTTCAATCACACGATCAAACATGACCATTTTCAAATTCCGTTCTAACAATTCCTTTAAATGGTCTGCATTGTCACTCTCAGAATTTACAGAAATTAGCACACCATCTACCCTACCGCCAATCAAATGGTTGGTAATTCGCACCTCTTTCTGATAATCTTCATGGGTTTCGTAAATCAACACATAATAATCTTTTTCGTGGCAAACGGTTTCCACACCTTTAATTACCAATGAAAAAAAGTTATTCGAAATCTCCGGAATAATTAAGGCTATCGTTTTGCTTACATGCTTGCGTAAGAAGGCGGCGAACGGGTTTGGTTGATAATTCAACTCCTTTGCAAGTGCTTTTACACGCTTTTTAGTGTCAACATTTATTTCATAACTATCTGTTAATGCCCGCGACACAGTAGACACGGATAAGCCCAGTTCGCTTGCTAACTGCTTTAGAGTAACGTTTTTCATAACCAGAACTATCGTTTTCTTTTAATTCTCCGATTTAATATAAGCCTTAATATTCTAAAGGAACAATAGGTTCTTTCTTACTTGTCGACATAATCATCATGGTTTGAAACGTTTTAACAACAGATATCTTACTTATTTTGTCCATGATCAAATGCTCATAAGTTTTGATATCCTTTACGTAAGCTTTCAATAAAAAATCATGCTGACCGGTTACATGGTGGCACTCTGTAATTTCTTTTATTTCACTAACCGCTTTTAAAAAAATTTCTCTAGTATCTTGCTGATGAAAATCTAATGAAACCTGTATAAAGGCTTTGATTCCTAAACCTAATTTTTCTTCATCAACTAAAGCGTGATAGCTTTTGATGTATCCAGAATTCTCTAGTTTACGCACCCTTTCTAAAGTTGGAGCTGGCGATAAACCAATATGTTGAGAAAGCTGGAGATTAGTGATGCGTCCGTTTTCTTGTAAAATCTTAAGAATATTGAAATCTATTTTGTCTAGCTCCATAATTAACGATTTACTACAAAATTAGATTTATTCCTTACAACCCAAATTTTATTTTAAAAAAGAACCAATTTTCTTTAAGTTATTCTAAGCATTACTAAATTTTAGACTTATCTAAAATTAAAAATCATACATTCTTAATTTTTTATTAGTTTTACCTTTATGTAAGTTTTTTCACTGTCCTGTGATAAAATTGAAAGTCTTAAGTTGTTTGTTTTAAATGGATTTGAAAGAAGAAATAAAATCGTTAAGTGAAGTTCACGGGAGTGTTGGAACGGATAAAAGAAAAGGCTGGAGACGAATTTTAGCATTTTTAGGTCCCGCTTATCTGGTAAGCGTTGGCTATATGGATCCGGGAAACTGGGCGACTGATATTGCGGGAGGTTCACAGTTTGGCTATAAGCTGATTTGGGTACTCTTAATGTCAAACCTTATCGCTTTGCTTCTACAGTCCTTAAGTGCCAGATTAGGGATTGTGGGCAGAATGGATTTGGCTCAGGCTTCTAAAAACACCTATCCAAAGTGGGCAAATTATCCCTTGTGGGTTTTAGCCGAGATTTCGATTGCAGCCTGCGATTTGGCGGAGATTATCGGAATGGCAATCGGTTTAAATTTGTTATTTGGTATTCCGTTAATCTGGGGAATTAGTATTACCGTTTTTGACACCTTGTTATTACTGTTTTTAATTAAACGAGGGATGCGATCGCTAGAGCTCTTTATCGTATCAATGGTGTTCATAATTGGTCTTGCATTTTTTGTAGAGATGATTATTGTTGAACCTGTTTACGGCGATGTAATGAAAGGGTTAATCCCGACTGGGTTGAACGGAACAGCTTTATATATCGCTATTGGTATTATTGGTGCCACTGTAATGCCTCATAATTTGTACCTCCACTCGGCTTTGGTGCAAACCAGAAAGTTTGATAGATCGGCTAAGGGAATAAAGGATGCATTAAAGTTCAATTTTATTGATACTACTATTGCATTAAATCTTGCTTTTTTTGTGAATGCCGCTATTTTGATATTGGCTGCCGCTGCATTTTACGTAAATGGTTACCATGAAGTAGCGGAAATCCAAGATGCGTATGTGCTTTTAGAACAAATATTTGGCAAAGCCGCTCCTACACTTTTTGCCATTGCATTAATTGCAGCTGGGCAAAGTTCTACCATTACTGGAACTTTGGCTGGGCAAATTATTATGGAAGGGCACTTAAACCTACGCATACAACCATGGCTGCGAAGGTTAATTACACGTTTAATCGCAATTACTCCTGCTTTTTTGACCATCCTAATTCTAGGAGAAGATTCTTTAGGCAGTCTCCTGATTTTTAGTCAGGTCATTTTAAGTTTACAGTTAGGTTTTGCTGTAATTCCATTGATACACTTAAACTCTGACAAAAAGTTGATGGGCGATTTTGTGATTAAGCCATGGGTTAAAATTATGGCTTGGTTGAGCTCAGCAATCATTGTTTACCTTAATATACATTTAGTGATAGATGAATTAACCGGATGGCTAAGTGGCGATGGTAGCCATATTGTTATTTACTTAGTTGTAATTCCTGTGTTTTTGGCCTGCTTAGCATTCTTGGGATATATTTTTGTTTACCCGATGATTACTAAGAAAAAAGAGAGTAAAGTTTTAGTGCCTCACGGCCAAGCAGTTGGATACAAAAGCAATGTCGTAATTGAATATAAGCACATCGGTATTACAACAGATTTTTCCGTAAAAGACGGAAAAATAATTAACAACGCTTTGCTACAAGGCGGGTTGAATGCGAAGTATACTTTTATACATATTGTAGAAACGGCAGCCGCTAGGTATCATGGTAAAAACGTAATGGATCAGGAAACTATTTCCGACGAAGAAAACTTGAAAACTTACAGTGCAGATTTAATTGCATTAGGGTATGAAGCAGATTATCAAATCGGCTATGGTGCTACGGCAGTGGCTATTGCAAAGATTGTGAATGAGTCTGGCATCGATTTTTTAGTGATGGGCGCACACGGGCACAAAGGATTTAAAGATTTGATTTTTGGCACCACGGTAGAAAGTGTGAGGCACAAAATAGATGTGCCGGTACTTATTGTGAACTAAGATTAACTTGGCTTGAAATGTGTTAATGTGATGTAAACTACCTAAAACAAATTGCTTCTTGTTTTAGGTGGATATTGTGAAATTACAATTACATTTGCAGGCAATAAAAGGCTTTGTTTTTGAGTTAATGAGGCAATGATTACTATCTAAGAGCTTTGAGTAAGAGAAATAAAATGGTGGCACTTAATCGCTACTACAAAATAACCAAGTTTTACGATTTTCTGAAAAGCACAGCAATAAAAGGAGCTATTACTATTGCAGTGTTTGTGGTGCTTTTTATTATTTTAGATTATTTCTTTTTAGATACCAAAGCGATATTCTCCTCATTGGTAAATGACTACTCCCGTGAGTCAATTCTACTGATATTTTACATATCCGAAACTATTATTGGTTTATTGCCACCAGAAATATTTATTGCTTGGAGCGCTAAAATGAGCCATCCTTGGCTTTACCTTACTGGCTTAGCTACACTTTCTTATTTAGGCGGAATAACTGCGTATTATTTGGGGAAATTGACGTTTTCTATACCGGCTGTTAAAAACTATCTTGAAAATAAAATAGCGATACACATTAGCAATCTTAGAAAATGGGGAAGTGTATTTATAATAGTTGGAGCGTTGTTGCCTTTGCCTCACTCCATTGTAAGTTTCGCTTGTGGTTTAATTCGATACAATTTCAAACACTACATGCTATGGGCGTTATTTAGGTTTTTGAGGTTTTATATTTACGCTGTCGTTATCTTTAGCGTGATTTAATCGGAATCTGCAGACAAACAATCTTTGACGACGTTCTAATCACCTTAGAAGACAAAAAATTTCACAAAAAAAATCCATTCTCGATAAGCGAATGGATTTTCCTGTATTTATAACTTTATCGTTTACTTATTTCAACATAAGGTCTGTCGTTTTCGCCAACATAAATCTGACGTGGCCGACCAATCGGATCATTGTTTTCCCTCATCTCTTTCCATTGTGCAATCCATCCAGGTAAACGGCCCAAAGCGAATAGAACGGTAAACATTTCTGTAGGAAATCCTAAAGCTCTGTAGATGATACCAGAATAAAAATCTACGTTAGGATATAATTTTCTTTCTACAAAATAAGGATCACTTAAAGCAACCTCTTCCAATTTCTTAGCGATATCTAAAACTGGATCGTTTATACCCATTTTTTCTAAAATATCGTCACAGGCCTTTTTAATAATTTTAGCTCTAGGATCAAAGTTTTTATAAACACGGTGGCCGAAACCCATCAATCTAAATGAATCGCTTTTGTCTTTTGCTTTGTTTACCCATTTGTCAACATCGCCCCCGTCGTTTTTAATTTTCTCCAACATCTCAATCACAGCTTGGTTTGCACCACCATGTAATGGACCCCAAAGTGCTGAACAACCTGCAGAAATGGAAGCGTATAAATTACAGTCTGATGAACCTACAATCCTCACGGTTGATGTAGAACAATTTTGCTCATGATCTGCGTGTAAAATCAACAGTTTATTCATTGCGTTTACCACAACATCGTCAATTACAACTTCCTCTGTACGCTGACCAAAAGTCATGTGCAAAAAGTTAGTAACGTAATCGTATTTGTTTTTTGGATAAATTACTGGGTGCCCTAAAGATTTTTTGTAGATCCACGAAACAATTGTTGACATTTTACCCAACAACTTAATGATGGTCAAATCAAATTCTTCTTTCGTTGCGTTTGGATCTAATGATTCTGGATAAAATGCAGATAAAGAGCATACCAATGAAGAAAGCTGACCCATTGGATGAGATTTTGATGGGAAACCATCAAAAAACTTCTTCATATCCTCGTGTACCAAAGTATGACGACTAATTTGATACTGAAAACCTTCAATCTGCTCCTGATTTGGTAGCGAACCGTATATCAATAAATAAGCGACTTCTAAAAAAGTTGACTGTTCAGCCAAAGCCTCAATGGAATATCCTCTGTACTTTAGAATTCCCTTTTCGCCATCTAAAAACGTTATAGAACTTTTGGTAGCTCCTGTATTTTTAAAGCCACTATCTAATGTCACATAACCTGTTTGATCTCTTAATTTAGCTATATTTATAGCCTTTTCATTTTCAGTACCTTCTACAATGGGTAAGCTGTATGTGTTTCCGTCTAATTTAAGTTCTGCAGTTTCTGACATATAGTAATTTTTCGCTTTGCTACAAATTTAATTATTTATGCGAATAAATAACCATCGAAATTCAAATAAATCATGATAATTTAGGACGTTAAAGAGCTTTTGTCAAACTATTGAGCTGAAAACCGATTTTTTTTTAGCAAAATTAGTAAATGTCATAAAACCGTAATTATAAATTTCACGTATAATAAAGGGAGTAACACTAATTACATGAAGAAGTTTAGAGTTAAAATTATTGTTTCAGTATATTTATGCTTAATTGTGTTGGCTTTGTACAATTCATTCCATAGTTACCAAAACAACTTGTCAAGCGGAAAAGCAGAAGTTTTTGCCAAGCTGTCCTCGCTTTCTAACATTGTTGGGATGCAAATCAACGGCGATCAACATCAAAAAATCACAGCGAAATACGGTTTAAAAGATGGTATAAAATCAACAGACCAAGATAAAGACTACAAAGAAATACAAGCGCAACTTGCAAGCATTCAAAACGTTTCTAAACTAAGCAGTGATATTTACACCTTAATTCCTACTAAAGATTTTAAGAAATTTTATTTTGGTGTTACCTCAAACCCAACTCCGTATTTTAGACATCTTTACCATACGCCACCACCCGAACTCATCAAAAATTATAAAAAAGGCAGTATTTTAGATGAATACACCGACGAAAACGGCATTTGGCTTTCAGCGTTTACGCCTATAAAAAACAGTAAAAACGAGGTGGTTGCAGTAGTACAACTCGATAAGGATTTTTCGGATTTTAAAGCAGGAATTATGCAAAAACTTATCACGAACGTATTTTTAATTTTAATCTGCTACAGTGTAATTGGTGCAATATTGTACTTTTTTTTAAAAGATGCTTTAGTGAAAGAAGAACGATATGTTAGTTCTCAAAAAGAGTACAATCTAATTCTAGAGAAAGAGGTAAGTATGCGTACCCATGAGCTTTCTTTGAGCAATGCCAAGCTTCATAAGCTTAATAAAGAGCTGGAATCCTTTTTCTACAGTACCTCACATGACATTAGAGGGCCGTTATGTCGTATATTGGGACTATCTTCTTTGGCTAAAATTGAAACAGATAAGCAAATGTTGGTGGAGATGATTGAGCTGGAATCACAGAAGATGGATGATATGCTGAAAAAGATGATTTTGGTCAACAACATCAGAACCAAGGATTTAAAAATTAAAAATATTAACGTAGCCAAAGATACGGCGGTAATATTGGCTGGGTTAAGAGAAAAATACTTGTTTAAAAAAGAGAAAATCACTATCGACATCAAAAGCGAACGTTCCAATAGTTTCAATTGCGATGCGGAACTTTTTGAGTCTATTGTTGTAAACTTATTGGATAATGCTTTTAAGTTTTGTGACCACAATAATCCGATCATTAAAATAAATTCATTTATTGATGAAAACGGTATTTTTAGTTTCTCTGTAAAAAACAACGGGAAAGTTTTTTCTGAAATAGAAAAAGAAAATGCTTTTGAATTGTTTAAAAGAGCAAACAAAATGGGCGACATGGACACCCTAAGATTAGGTTTGTACGCGATAAAGACATCCCTCGATAGATTAAATGGTTTAATTGATATTTATACTGAAGATGGTTTTACCGAGATTAGGGTAATGGTTCCAGATAATTTAATGACAGAAAAAATCAATACAGAACTCCAAAAACAAAGCACTCCGTTTGTTTAAATAAATTTATTTTTCAATCGGTATTTCAAAGGCGTAATACCCATTGTTTTGGTAAAAAGTCGGGAGAAGTATTGAATATCAAAAATTCCCAGTTTGAAAGATATTTCTTTCACTAAAATATCACTGTACTTTAGATAGTCGCAAGCTTTTTGTATTTTTAAATCGTTGTAATACGTGATTGGGGATAAACCTATTGTTTGCTTAAAAACCGCCGAAAAATGCGAAACGGATACGTTTACACTATCAGCAATTTCGGTAAGTGTTATATTCCCATCAATATTTTCTTTCATCAATTGTATGCAACTGGTTACCATCAATTGTGATTTATCCGGTTCATTTACTCGGCTTCCTGTAACCAGCACCAAAGAAGATATTAAATTCAACAAGCACATGTTCAACAACAAAAGATTTTCTTGTCCGTAACCTTGCTCTAAATATTGATAAATTCGATTAAAAAGTTTTACTCGCTCTTCATTATAAGGTAAATAGCCTTTGTAAGATTTTGCTGTTTCAATAAATAAATCAGCTATCTGCTGAATTGGTTCTCCCTTAAAAAAGAACCAAAAAATAGTCCAAGGTTTAATTTTATCCGCATAATAAGAGAAAGGCGTTTTTGCAGGAATCATAAAGAAATCTCCCGGCGAAATATGGAAAATTTTATGATCAATTACCGCCACGCCGTATCCCTTTACACAGTAAATTAAAATGTAGTCTTCTCTCCCATCGTTGTCCTCAATAAATTGATATTTGGCATCCGGAAAAAAACCGACCCGAGTAAAGCATCCGTTTTTTGAAGTGACGTGTGCGGAAATTTTCTTCTGTAATATCTCGTTAGATAGCTCAATAACCCGCTGTCCGGCAAATCCCTGTTTTTTCTTCACCATTGTATCCTAACCAGTTTAAAAAAATTCACATGCGTTAAATAGTCCAATAATATCATAATAATATCCACTAATATAATATTTTCTAGCAATACCTTGTCAATCTAAATAGACCAATTATAATTTACCATTAACAATAATCTTTACACCCTAAAATATGGCAGATCCTCAAAGTTTAGTAAAAAGTATCTTTTTGAAAACATTCAATGAAGAACCATTAATTATTCGCTCTCCTGGAAGAGTAAACCTGATAGGCGAACATACTGACTACAACATGGGTTATGTGCTTCCAGCAGCGATAAACAAAGCAGCATATATCGCAATAGCGAAACGCGACGATGATAAGATATTTATTGTTGCTGCAGATTTGGACGAATTCTACGATACCGAAGTCGCTAAACTCGATTACTCTGAAAAAGGATGGCCAAATTATGTGATTTGTGTTGTTGAACAGTTACAAAAAATCAACAAGCATATAGGCGGATTTAACGCAGTTATTTCTGGCGATGTGCCTTTAGGCGCTGGAATGTCATCATCCGCAGCGTTAGAATGTGCTACTATTTTCGGTCTGAACGAGATTTTTGGTCTAGAGCTAGAAAAAATGCAGATGGTTAAATTGGCCCAGAAAGCCGAAAACGAATTCGTCGGTGTAAACTGCGGAATCATGGATCAGTTTGCGAGTGTTTTCGGTAAAAAGGGTCACGTGGTAAAGCTGGATTGTCGCTCCTTAGAATATGAATATGTACCATTTGAACTAGAGGGAGTTAAAATCGTTTTATTCGACTCTATGGTTAAGCATTCTTTGGCTTCATCTGAGTATAATGTAAGAACCAGCCAATGCAGTGAAGGTGTTTCCATTATTCAAAATAAATACCCAGAAGTAAAGACCTTACGTGACGCTAATATTGAAATGGTGGAAGAATGTTTGGCAAATGAAAGTACTGATATTTACCATCGGTGTAAGTATGTGGTAGAAGAAAACGACAGGCTTTTAACAGCTTGCGAAGATTTGAAGCATAACAACATTGCTGATTTTGGACAAAAAATGTACGAGACCCATACTGGTTTAAGTGAACTTTACGAAGTAAGTTGCCCAGAGCTTGATTTTATTGTTTCATGCACCAAAAAAGAAAGAGGCATTTTAGGAGCAAGAATGATGGGTGGTGGTTTTGGCGGATGCGTAATTTCTTTAGTAAAAGAAGATCAATTAGAAGGAATTGTGCAACGCATAAAAGAAGCATATTTCAATAAAATGAATATCGGGATGAATGTATACATCACACAAATTGAAGAAGGGACGCACATTGTTGAGTAACAACGATTTTAATTTTGAAGAGCACCCACATAAAAGGCTCAACATTTTAACCGGCGAATGGATTTTAGTTTCTCCGCATCGGACTAAACGACCTTGGCAGGGTAAAGTAGAAGCTGTGGCTGATACGCAGCGCCCAAATTACGATGAGAAGTGTTATTTATGTCCGGGAAATACGCGTTCAGATGGCACAGTTAATCCACAATACACTGCGCCTTATGCTTTTACAAACGATTTTTCATCTTTATTAAAGGATACGCCAGATGGTGGTTTAAACACCAACGGACTATTGCAAGCAAAAAGCGAGAAAGGAATTTGCAGGGTCGTCTGTTTTTCGCCGAGTCATGATTTAACCTTACCACAAATGGGGGTGCAGGATATTGTGCAGGTAATTGATGTTTGGAAAAGCGAATTTCAAGAGTTAGCGAAAAATGAATGGATCAAGTACATCCAAATTTTCGAAAACAAAGGCGATGTGATGGGTTGTAGCAACCCGCATCCGCATGGGCAAATTTGGGCACAAAGCAGTGTGCCTGGCGAACCCGCAAAAGAAAGCATTCAGTTTAAGGAATACTACAAAGAAAAAAGCCAAAGTTTATTAAGCGCTTATTTGGCCGAGGAAGAAAAAACCAAAGAACGTGTAGTGGTAGAGAATGAACATTTTATTGCAGTAGTCCCGTTTTGGGCAGTTTGGCCATACGAAACCATGATTGTGAGCAAAAGACAGGTTCAATATACGCATGAGTTTACAGGCACCGAGACACTAGCGTTGGCGGAGATTTTAAAAGCCTTAACCATTCGGTACGATAATCTTTTTCAAACTTCTTTTCCTTATTCTTCTGGCATACACCAAGCACCTGTAAATGAAGACGAACATCCAGAATGGCATTGGCACATGCACTTTTATCCGCCATTGTTACGATCGGCAACGGTCAAAAAGTTTATGGTCGGTTATGAAATGATGGCTAACCCACAGAGAGATATTACTGCTGAGCAAGCGGCTAAGAAGTTGAGGAAATTGCCGGATTTGCATTATTTGAGTTAGTTAGGGATTATATTGTAGGTGCTTGCAAACCAACAATGTCTGAACTATGATTTTTTTGATTTCTCTGACTCAGAGAATCCAAATGATTTTTACAGGCTCACAAAAATCATTTAATCTTAAGAATCACAGTTCAGACAATTTAATCACTTCACACTCCCACCCCTAGAAAAATATTTATAGGTGTAAGGATTTCTGAGCTTTTCCAACATCACTCCTCTTTTAGTGCTGGAATGTACGTAATAGCCGTTTTGTAAATAAACACCAACGTGACTGAACTTTTTTCCGTCGAAATCAAAAAACACCAAATCTCCTTCCCTCAACTGGCTCTCGTATTTTCTTTTAATAATTTCAACTTGCTGGCTCGTTACCCTAGGGATTTCTTTCCCGTAAACATCTTTGTAAATTAAAAAAGTAAGTCCAGAACAGTCTATGCCGCGTTTGCTAAGCCCACCGAACTGATATTTTGTACCTTCCCAGTCATCGATAAAATCGTATAGATCTCCATTTTTGATTTGCTTTTTAGAAACGTCCATGGCCTCTGCATATTTAGAAGCTATTTTGTTGGATGGTATTTCAAAATTGCCTTTGGAAGAGCCAGCAAAATTCTTTTTAGGTTTACAAGATGTAAATGACAACGCAATAACCGCTGTTAAAAATAACAGGTTGCGCTTTAAGAAATCTGTTGAAAAGTAGTAGTTTCTTTGTTTCGCGAATAGTTTTTCAATCATACTAAGAACTTTTTAAAACTTTCTGAATTTCATCCAGTTTCATTAAAGCTTCTACAGGAGTTAACGTATTTACATCCAAATTATTTAAAACATCTCTAATTTTTATCAAAACAGGATCATCCAACGAGAACATTTGCAACTGCACCGGTTGCTTTTGCATTTTCATCAAACTCGCTTTAACATGCTCGCCACCGGTGCGTTCGTTCTCCAGTCTTAACAAAATCTCGTTGGCTCGTTTTAAAACCGAAGCAGGCATACCAGCCATTTTAGCAACATGAATTCCAAAGCTATGCTCACTTCCGCCTGGTACCAATTTCCGAAGAAAAATCACTTTATTGCCGACTTCCTTTACAGAAACATTGAAGTTTTTGATTCTGTTAAAGGAATTGCTCAGCTCGTTTAACTCGTGGTAATGCGTTGCAAATAAGGTTTTAGCTTTTGCCGATGGATGATTGTGCAAATACTCTGCAATGGACCAAGCAATGGAAATACCATCATAAGTAGAAGTTCCGCGACCAATTTCATCCAATAAAATCAAACTCCGGTCTGATAAATTATTCAGGATACTCGCCGTTTCGTTCATCTCCACCATAAAAGTTGATTCGCCCGACGATAAATTATCCGACGCTCCCACTCTTGTAAAAATTTTATCTACAATTCCTACGTGAGCTTCTTTTGCAGGCACAAAACTTCCCATTTGCGCCATCAACACAATTAAACCAGTTTGGCGCAATAAAGCTGATTTACCAGCCATGTTGGGGCCGGTAATAATGATAATCTGTTGCGAATCGTTATCTAAATAAACGCTGTTGGTAATGTATTCCTCGCCCAAAGGCAAATTATGTTCAATTACCGGGTGCCGCCCACCCTTAATATCTAGCAGTTTATCTTCGGTAATCTTAGGCTTAACGTAATGGTTTTTCTTTGCAGTTTCCGCAAAGCACAATAAAACATCTAACTGCGCTATTAAATAAGCATTCAGCTGAATAGGCTTAATAAAATCGGCAATGCTAGCCACTAAATCTGCAAATAAGCGAGTTTCAATCGCTAATATTTTTTCTTCCGCTCCTAAAATTTGGTCTTCGTATTCCTTTAGTTCCGGCGTAATGTAACGCTCGGCATTTACCAAAGTCTGTTTACGAATCCATTCTTGTGGCACTTTATCTTTATGCGTGTTGGAAACCTCCAAATAATAGCCGAAAACATTGTTAAAAGCTATTTTAAGGGATGTTATCCCTGTAATTTCTGCTTCACGCTTTTGCAGTTCTAACAAATAATCTTTACCGCCAAAAGCAATTTTCCGTAACCGATCTAAGTCTTCATTTAAACCATCGGCCATTACTTTGCCTTTGTTTAGCGCAACCGGTGGGTCCGAGTATAATTCTTTTTCAATCTTTTCTTTGATAGATGTACAAAGATTAATTTGCTCTCCAATTCTTTTTACCGCACCTTGATCAACACCCTCGCAAATGATTTTGACTTCTGCAATTGCCGTTAAGGCCTTTTTTAGCTGAATGATTTCTCTCGGATTGGTTTTCTGTAAACCAATTTTAGAAATTAAACGCTCTAAATCGCCAATGTGCCTGATATATCCCTGCAGTTGGTTTCTCAGTTCAATATCTTTGTAAAAAAACTCGACAACTGCCAACCGTTCTTGTATAGGTTTTTCGTTCTTAAGCGGCATTACCATCCACTTACGCAACATTCTGGCGCCCATAGCGCAAGAAGTATGGTCTAAAACGTCAATCAAGGTCTTTGCGTTTTCGTTGTTAGAACCAATCAACTCCAAATTGCGAATCGTAAATTTATCCAGCCACATGTAGCGGTCTTCCTCAATTCTGGAGATATTGCTGATGTGCTGTAACTTTCGGTGTTCGGTTTCGCCCAAATAATGTAAGGCGACACCAGCTGCCACAATGCCAAGTTGCAAACGCTCAATCCCAAAACCTTTAAGCGATTTAACCTCGAAGTGTTTCAACAAAGTTTCCTGTGCATAATCGGCAGTAAATGCCCAATCGTCAAGGGTGTAAGTATAAAAACTACTTCCAAAAGTTTCGGTAAAATCCTTCGACTTTGCTTTGGAGAAAATTACCTCGCTAGGTTTAAAGCCTTGCAAAAGTTTGTCAATATATTCGGCACTGCCTTGTGCAACCAAAAACTCGCCGGTAGAAATATCTAGAAAAGAAACACCAACGGTTTGTTTTTCAAAATGTAAACAGGCTAAAAAATTATTGGATTTTTGTTGAAGAATGTTATCACTGTAAGCAACTCCTGGCGTTACCAATTCGGTTACACCACGCTTTACAATTCCTTTAACTGTTTTCGGGTCTTCTAGCTGATCGCAAATGGCAACCCTTTGCCCTGCCCTAACCAGTTTTGGTAAATACGTTTCAATAGAATGATGCGGAAAACCCGCCAGTTCAATATGAGACGCAGATCCGTTGGCTCTTTTGGTCAATACAATGCCCAAAATCTGTGACGCTTTAATGGCATCTTCGCCAAAAGTTTCGTAAAAATCACCTACTCTAAATAACAACAACGCACCCGGATACTTTACCTTAATCTGGTTGTATTGAGTCATTAAAGGCGTCTCTTTATCTTTGATTTTTGCCAAGGAACTTATGGTTTTTTAAAATGCAAAGATAAAAATTTATGTCATCTGTTTTAGATTGTGGAAAGTTTGGAAAATGTGGAAACCATTAATAATGGCGTTTATCGAGAATTTATTGATTTTAAATCTGCGATGGCAAAACAACCCTGAAGGTACTGCCTTCCCCTAAAGTACTATCAACCGTAATTTCGCCACTTATTTTTTTTAATAACTCCTTTACGATAAACAGTCCTAGTCCGGATGAACTTTCGGAATTTGTTGGTCGGTTATTTAATTTAACAAACTTTTGGAAAAGTTGTGAAAGTTCTCCTTTACCTATACCTGGACCTTCATCCTTAATGGATATGATAAACTTTTCTTCTTTGCTATCAACAGTAACAAATATCTGTTTATTAAATTGAGAAAACTTTAGAGCATTAGAAATCAAATTATAAAGAACACGCTTTAAAAAATTCATATCTGTTCTAATTACCTTATTATTCCCATTGAATTGGTAGTTCAACTTTATAGATTTTGATTCTGCAACCGAATTAAAATCCTTCACATTGGTGTCCACAAACTGATCTAAATCAAAATCCTCTAAATAATTATTGGCAGAATTGTTCTCCATATTATTTAACGTTTCCATTTGCTCTATCAAATGAAAAACAAAATCTAAGCTTTTATTGAATATCGTGAGGAGTTCTTCACTATCCTTATCGCGGGCAAAATCCTGAAACAGGTACGAAAGCATTTTGATGTTGCTTAGTGGCGACTTTAAATCGTGAACCAAAATCTGCATCAATTGCTTGTTTTCTTCCATTAAAGCACTTAGAGTTTCATTTTTTGCTTCAAGTTCTGCGTTCTTACTTTTCAGAGTTTCCTTATAATAGTTACCATCAAGGTGTTTACTTGTCCACTGATTAATGTAGTTGAGCAAGCCTACCTCTTTGTCGCTATAACCATTAGCTCTTACTTCTCTTGATGAAAAGTTGATAGTTCCAACATCTTCATTATGTAATTTGATCGGGATTGCTAGGTAGCTGTTTACCTTTAAAACGGCGCAACACGCCAAATCCCTATAGTCAGAATTTGCAATATCTGGCAAGGCCAAAACACTACCGCTTTCTATAGCAAAGTAACAAAAAGTATCTTTAATGTTTTTAACAGACGTAAAGTCAATTTCATAAGGAAGCTCAGAGTACATCCCTTGAACTCGGTATTCCCCGTCTTTAATCAAACAAATAATACCAAGTTCGGCGTTAAATATTTTACACGCTGCTTTTAGTAACTGCTCTAAGCTATCTTCTTTGTTTTCTAAAAGAATGGATGTTAGCGCGTAAATATCATTTAAGGGCTCAATGTCTTCCGTGATGTTGGGCGTCATGAAGGGATTATTTTTTATGGATTTTATATCAATGCAATATATTAATTTATATTTTTAATTGTGTTGATTAATAAATACTTTATTTGCGATGCGTGATTTATCTGTTGTTTTTTATAATTTAGTTACGAGATGAATAAAATACTAATAGCTAACCGGGGTGAAATTGCAATTAGAGTAATGCGCAGTGCCAAAGAAATGGGTATTGCAACGGTTGCAGTATATTCTGATGCGGATAGAGATGCATTACACGTAAGATACGCAGACGAAGCGGTTTATATTGGCGAACCACCGTCTAACCAGTCTTATTTGGTTAGTGAAAAAATCATAGAAGCATGCAAAATAACTGGCGCACAAGCTATTCATCCGGGTTATGGTTTTCTTTCGGAGAATGCTGATTTTGCTCGTTTGGTTAAAGGTGCTGGCTTAATATTAATTGGCCCAAGTGCAAAAGCCATGGAGGTTATGGGCAATAAGTTATCCGCGAAAGCGGCGGCTTTGAAATACAAAATACCGATGGTTCCGGGTACTGATGAAGCGATTAAAGACGTAGCCGAAGCAAAAAACAGGGCGGCCGAAGTTGGTTTCCCGATTTTAATTAAAGCTGCCGCGGGTGGCGGAGGAAAAGGAATGCGTGTGGTAGAAAACGTTTCGGATTTTGAGGAGCAAATGGGTTTGGCTGTTTCAGAGGCGATTTCTGCTTTCGGCGATGGTGCTGTGTTTATTGAACGTTACGTAAACTCGCCCCGACATATTGAGATTCAGATTTTAGCAGACAACTTTGGCAACGTTGTGCATTTGTTTGAACGGGAATGTAGCATTCAAAGACGGCATCAAAAAGTGATTGAAGAAGCTCCTTCTTCTATTTTGAGCCCCGAAATTAGAGAAAAAATGGGCAAATGCGCAGTTGATGTTGCTCGCTCTGTAAATTACAGTGGCGCTGGTACGGTCGAGTTTATTTTGGACGAGAATTTAGATTTCTTTTTTTTAGAAATGAATACTCGTTTGCAAGTGGAACATCCCGTAACGGAACTAATTACAGGGATTGACTTGGTAAAGGAACAAATTAAAGTTGCCCGAGGCGAAAAACTGAGTTTCACACAGGAAGATTTAAAAATAAATGGTCACGCCGTAGAATTAAGGGTTTACGCCGAAGATCCAAAGAACAACTTTTTGCCTGATATTGGGAAGCTGCAAACCTACATTACCCCGAAAGGCAACGGCATACGTGTGGATGATGCGTTTGAGCAAGGCATGGAAATCCCTATATATTACGACCCTATGATTGCAAAGCTCATCGCATTTGGAAAAGATAGAACGGAAGCTATAGAACGTTTAATCAGAGCAATCGATGAATACGAAATTACTGGGATAGAAACCACGCTACCCTTTGGTAAATTTGTAATGCAGCATCAAGCATTTGTATCTGGAAAGTTCGATACACATTTTGTAGCTAAATATTTTAAGCCTTCTTTATTAGAATCAACAAATAAAGAGGAAGCGGAAATGGCAGCTATTTTAGCGACGTATTTATTAGCTGACAAACAGCAGAAAACTGTGGTAAATCACAAAAACTTAAAGTCGTCTGATTGGTTTAAAAAGAGAAAATCATATTAAAAAATTAAAGACATTGTTTACAGGAATTATAGAAACACTTGGGGAAATTACCCAATTAAAAAAAGAGCAAGGTAATTCGCACATCACGTTTAAATCAAATATCTCCAAAGATTTAAAAGTGGATCAATCCGTAGCACACAACGGCGTTTGTTTAACTGTTGTTGATTTAAAAGATGACGAACATACGGTAACTGCCATTGATGAAACCCTCCAAAAATCTAATATTGGCGAGTTAAAAGTGGGAGATTTAGTGAATTTAGAACGCTGTATGCAAATGAATGGAAGGTTAGATGGGCATATTGTGCAAGGTCATGTAGACCAAACTGCGAAATGTATTGATTTGCAAGAAGCTGATGGAAGCTGGGTTTTCACTTTTGAGTACGATGCCTCCAAAGGAAATGTAACCGTAGAAAAAGGATCGGTTTGCGTAAACGGAATCAGTTTAACGGTGGTAAATTCTGGGGATAACACTTTTTCAGTGGCTATTATACCTTATACTTTTGAACACACTAACTTACAACAAGTTAAAAAAGATAGTTTGGTAAATATTGAGTTTGATATTATCGGAAAGTATGTTGCGAGGATGATGGGTAGGTAAAATAGTTCGTCATATCGATGAGTGAGAAACATTCACGTAAACGCATCTAAAACATTCAGCTTGTGACGATCTGAAAATTAGTTGTCCCATCCATGACCGCGATAGCTATCAGGGCAAAACCTCTTACAAACAAGTCGCCGGCTTGGTGTGTGTTCACGAAAAAATTCGCAGTAAATGGATTTAGCTAGATCTATTAATTTGGCTTACCACCTCGAAGCAGCAATTTATCCACTGACCATAGGCCACCGCCTTTTATTAAAAGAAAAATACTTCCAAGAAGCATCGCCCAGTCTGTTCTGCTTCCATGAAGGAGTTCCCAAAATCCTTTTTCCGCATAAAGAGCGGTCTTGGTTGTTGCGAGTGCCACAAGCATAATCACAATCACTGGAATACTCGCCAAACGTGTGAGCAAACCAATTAAAATTAATGTTCCGCAAAGTATTTCAAAACTACCGACTAAAGTCCCCAAGAACTCCGGTAAAGGCAATCCAATTTTCTCAAACCGCCCTGCCCCACGAACAGCAGGAAACAAAAACATCTGTATTCCTTCTGATAAGAAAACCGCTCCAACAAGCAGTCGGATTAAGATTGTAGTCTTTGAATTATTTGTATTGAATGTGCTATGTTTCATTTTGTCGGTTTATCGTGTACTTTAAATGGATTTTTCATTCCAATACGCATTACGTCATTACGCTTCCCTTAAAACCTCAACACTAAACCCGCCACATTGCCAAACCTGTGATAACTGACTAGCTTATGTCTCCATTTTCTTTTCAAAATCGACAGGTGTTAATATTTTCGCTGTCTTGAATGGGTTGTGTTCTAATAAATTTTTGTCTCCCGTGACCAAATAATCGGCTTTAAAAAAGTTTATCAAGTCCAATAAGAAATTGCCTTTGGGTCTCTATTGATAAAATGCGTCGGTTCTATTATAACGTTTTCTGCAATCGCTTCTAAAAGTTCAGTCAATTCTTTCACACTATTTTTTAAGAAGTATTTTTTAAGTTTATCTGTAGACGTTACAATTTTTAATTCTGTCAAAATTTGTTCTATTACAACAATTATAATGTTGCCATTTTCAATATGTCGCTTGATTATAGCTAATCGTTTGCCAATAAGAAAACTAATCCGAACATTGGTATCGAAGATAACTTTAACGTTTCTGGTTTTCATAGATTTCTTGTCTCACGCTTTCAACTTCAGCGTCTATTATCGCTAAATCAAGATCTTCAGTTTTAAAATTTTTCAATAATTGCGAAAGTTTCGATCCTACAAGTTCTTTTTCCAATTTGTTGGTTAGTTTGATTTTTTGCTGTTTTGGCGACTGTTTAATCATTGAAAGGATTTGGTCAAATGTTACGTCTATTTGCAAGGCTGTTTTCATCTTTACACATTTTTTTACAAAAAAAATTTACAAAAAAATACTTTTAGAGTTTAAGATTTACTATCATTCACTTAATGTCACAACTGCTTTACAAATGGTAAATTATCCCATTTATGTCTATACAGTGGTCTAACATTTAGCCACATAGAAACATAGCTTTTTCATCCGCTAATTGCGGGTAGGTGTGCATCAGATAGCCTTCCGTTTTTCTGAACACAGATTAAGTTGGCTGTTTCCTTTTTGAAGCCTATGTATATATGTGGTAAAAAAAAGACTATTAAATTATTTGTTAATCATATTTGGTATTACCTGAAATCTACCCCAAATCATACTTTAAAACCACACTTAATTCTTTACCATCAAACCCATCAACATCCGCAACTTCCTCCAAAAATAAATCCCAATCACCATCGGCAAACAAATTTCCCTCGTACTCTTTTGTAGCATCGTGGTAGTGGAAAAACCATTCATCAGTTTCATCAAAACCATCGACAGTATAAGAACGCACAGAAAAACCATCGTCAGAAAGCTGAATGAGCCAATTGTTGGTTAGTTCCCCTAATGCTACTGTAATCCCAAATTCTATTTCATAATCGAAATCCAAATCGGGTAACTTTTCCAAATAATCTTTGATTGATTGTGCTTTGCTTGAATCTCTATCTTTGATAAGATCCTTATCCTCAATTAATTGAAAAAATTCTATCAAATAAGTTTGATAACGCAATATGAGGCCTTTGTATGTCGAGTTCATTGATACAAAATTAACATAAAACCTTAGTTTGCGAAGCTCTTTGTAAAATCAATCATACGCTAATTACCATCGCATCAAAAACCTGTAAAACTTATTTTTTAGTTACAACTAATCAGACCTTTAAGCACCGTTGTATTTATCAAATGAAGATTAAACGCCTATTCCCTAAAATTGATACAAGCTGATAGCGCAAAATCGAAAAAAAAACCTAATTTTGCATCCCGTACAAACACATTTAAAAAGCTTCGTTTTTATTCTCTTTTTAGATTGTTAAAAACAACAAATTCCAACATGACTAAGTATATTTTTGTTACGGGGGGCGTTACGTCGTCTTTAGGGAAAGGTATTATTTCCGCATCATTAGCTAAACTTTTACAAGCCCGAGGTTACCGCGTAACTATCCAGAAATTTGATCCTTATATAAATATTGATCCAGGCACATTAAACCCTTACGAGCATGGCGAATGCTATGTAACAGAGGACGGCGCAGAAACGGATTTAGATTTAGGGCATTACGAACGATTTTTGAATGTATCTACCAGCCAAGCCAACAACATCACAACGGGTAGAATTTACCAAAATGTAATTAACCGCGAACGTGAGGGTGCTTATTTAGGTAAAACGGTGCAAGTTGTCCCTCACATTACCGATGAGATTAAACGGAACATGCGTTTATTGGGTGAAAACGGCGAGTACGATATTGTGATTACCGAGCTTGGTGGAACCGTTGGCGATATTGAATCTCTTCCTTATATAGAAGCGGTTCGTCAGTTTAAATGGGAAGCGGGATCACATAATGCAATTGTCATCCATCTTACCTTAATTCCGTTTTTGGCCGCAGCCGGAGAATTGAAGACTAAACCTACACAGCACTCTGTTAAAATGTTGTTAGAATATGGCATTCAGCCAGATATTTTGGTTTGCCGTACAGAGCACCACATCTCACAAGATATCCGTAAAAAAATTGCGCTTTTCTGTAACGTAAACATCAATGCGGTAATTGAGTCAATAGATGCAAAAACCATTTACGATGTTCCTTTGCTGATGCTGAAAGAGCAATTGGACCGCACAGTGTTATCAAAACTGAAACTTCCTTTAAAAAATGAACCAAATTTAGATAAGTGGAAAGAGTTTTTAGGACATTTAAAAAACCCAACATCAGAAATAAAAGTCGGTTTGGTGGGCAAATATGTAGAATTACCTGATGCTTATAAATCAATTACCGAATCATTTATTCACGCTGGTGCTTACAACGAGTGTAAAGTACGTGTAGAATGCATTCCGTCTGAAAGTATTACTCCAGAAAATGTTAAGACTAAATTAGGCGAGCTTGACGGCGTTTTAGTGGCACCTGGTTTTGGTGCTCGTGGTATCGAAGGGAAGATTACTGCCATTCAGTTCATCAGAGAAAATAATATTCCGTTTTTTGGGATTTGTTTGGGAATGCAGTGTGCGGTAATTGAGTTTGGAAGAAATGTTTTAGGCTTAAAAGATGCGCACAGTACCGAAATGGATGAAAATACGCAAGATGCGGTTATTTCCATGATGGAAGAACAGAAAAAAATTACTCAAAAAGGTGGCACCATGCGCTTAGGTTCTTATCCCTGCGAGCTTAAAAAAGGAACAAAGGCCCATCATATTTATGGAAAAAGCAAAATTACAGAACGTCACCGCCACCGTTACGAGTTTAATAACAAGTTTTTGCAAGCTTACGAGGATGCAGGCATGATTGCTTCGGGAATAAACCCAGATAACAACCTTGTGGAGATTATGGAACTTAAAAACCACCCGTATTTTGTAGCAGCGCAGTTTCATCCCGAATTAAAATCAACTGTGGCAAATCCGCACCCACTTTTTATTAAATTTGTTGCCGCTTCAATTGAGCATTCAAAAAAGAAACATTAAAAAAGCATTAAAATTAAATAATGGATAGAAATACGTTTACAGGTTTATTCCTGATTTTAGTAATATTGGTAGGCTCTACCTTCTTTTTAAAGCCATCTGAAGAGGAAATGAAGAGAGACCAAATAGTGCAGGATTCTATTGCTGCATCAAAAAAACAGCCTCAAACCGTAACCAAAAAGACAGCTGTTTTAACTGATAGCGTTGCAGTTACAAATGCAGATTCTGCAACCGTAGCCAGCAGTTTTAAAGAAGAAATAAGTATTCTAGAAAACGAAGCTTTAAAAATCAGCATCTCTAACAAAGGTGGTAAGATTGTAAGCGTACAGGTTAAAGGCGAAACCACTTACCAAGGTAAGCCGGTTATCCTTTTTAAAGATGAGGATACCAATTTCGGATTCGATTATAAAGGGGCAACTAAGCAGGCAAACACCAATGATCAGCCGTTCAATGTGCTTAACGCTACCATCAACAGCATTACCATGGAGCTGAACAATGGTGACGGATCCAAATTGAAATACAATTATTCATTAGCGCCAAAATCCAATAAAGTTGAGCTTAAGGTTAACGCAAATGGGTTCAATAATAATAACGGAGCTAAAGATTTGCTATTGGTATGGAATACAAAGCTTTTACAACAAGAAAAAGATCTAGCTAACGAACGCATGGGTTCAACTACTTATTTTCAGCATGCGGATGGCGAAGTTGATTATTTAAGTGAAAGTAAAGACGATGACAAAGTTTTGGATGAAAGCAAAACAAATTGGGTTTTGTTTAAAGAACACTTTTTCTCTGCAGCTTTAATTGCTAAGTCTGGCTTTAGCAAAGCACATGTAAAGGTAACAACATTGGCAGATAGCAGTGCGGTAAAAGGATTTGGTGCCGAGCTTTCGTTACCTTACGATGCTAAGCAAGCTAACAATTATGATCTTGAATTTTACTTCGGTTCTAATAAATTTAGCCAGTTAAAAGCTCAAGGACACGATTTAGAAAAGCAAGTTAAAATGGGTTGGGGTCCTTTAAAATGGATTAACCAGTTTTTAGTGTTACCCATTTTCAACTTTTTTGAAAGTATGAATTTAGGTTACGGATTAATCATCTTGTTGTTAACCATCATCTTAAAAACAGTTTTATTTCCGTTCACTTACAAGTCGTATTTATCAATGGCTAAAATGAGGGTTTTAAAGCCGGAAATGGATGAAATTAAGGCGAAAGTTGGCGAAGGCAACCAAGCTTTAGTACAACAAGAGTATATGAAGCTTTACAAACAAGCTGGTGTAAACCCTTTGGGCGGTTGTTTGCCCATGGTCTTTCAAATGCCGTTTATCCTAGCTTTCTTTTACTTTTTCCCTAATTTGTTTGAGTTAAGGCATGAAAGCTTTTTGTGGATGCATGATTTATCCACTTATGACGAGTTGATAACCTTTAAAACCATTCCGCTTTTAGGCTGGAACCACATCAGTTTGATGTGTTTGTTGATGACGGTATCCACACTGATTTACACTTATTTTAATAACCAGATTTCTAACGTACAGGGTCAAATGAAATACATAGGTTATATTACCCCTATTATTTTCTTTGGTGTTTTAAACAGCTACCCTGCCGGTTTAAACTATTACTATTTCTGTGCAAACGTGTTAACTTTTTCTCAGCAATACTTCATCAGAAGATTTGTTGATGACGATAAGATCCACGCTCAGATACAAGAGTATAAGAAAAAACCGGAATCTGCAAAGAAAAAAGGTGGCTTCCAGAAAAAAATGGAAGAGATGATGAGGCAACAGCAACTCAATCAGCAGAAGGGAAAAAAGTAAGATATATACCTCGATAAATTGAAAAGAATCTCGGCCAAAAACCGGGATTTTTTTGTAAAACCCGATATCATGTGAGGGCAAAACTGGGAAATCGCTTCCTATTTTAGGCAACGTTTTCCCCAAATCCTGGAATCGTTGAAGTAGCAATTTTTACTCTAATATTTATTTGTTAAAAGAAAGTTGAATGATCAGAGACTGTAGCAGTAAAGTCTATCGAAGTAAATAAAAACTTTTTTAGGTGTAATCTCGTAAACTAATGGTATAAGCTACAGTAGAGACCTATTTATGTTTCCATCGAGGGCTTATGACAGATTCAACGTTTGCCAAACACTACATCAATAAATAATCTGAATTGTATGTGTAAATTTAAAAACTGAATAAACTCCAGTTCGGCATTCTTTCTGTTTAGTGGATAGTAAGAAAAAGAAATACGAAATGATTAAATCATTAGAAAAAAATAAGGAAGCGGTTAGGAAAAGAATTCTATTGGTTGATGACGAAATAGCTATTTTGAAACTTTTAGAATTCATCTTGAAAAAAGATTATGAGCTTGTTATTAAAAACAACGGCTTTGATGCATTAACTTGGCTTGACAATGGGAATATTCCTGACTTAATTATATCTGACATGGAAATGCCGTATTTTGATGGTGTTGTTTTTGTTCGCTCATTGAAAGTAAGTGGCTATTTTAGAGATGTGCCAGTTATTGTACTTTCAGGTTCAGATTCTTTAGAAAACATTAAAAGCAGAATCCCTTATCCAATAAACGATTTAATGTCGAAGCCATTTAATCCATCAATATTAAAAGATAAAATAAAAATTATACTAAATTAGCGAATGCAATTTACGAATGTTAACGTTGAAGACCACTTCAATTCAAACTCTGCGGTTAATATTCTTTATTATGGAGCTAACTTTAAAAAAGCAATCGAAAAGCTTTTTTCTGAAACAGAGTTTACAATCACTCAGACTGAATCTTTAGTAGAATTAAAAAAGCGTACACAGTCGTTGTCTTTTGATGATATAAACACCATCATCTTGCTTGAGGTAGAACCGTCAAAAATCGATGAGATTCAAATCTACGTTACCTTACTAAAGAAAAACTTCCTTACAAAAAATCTGATTACCATATTTTTATTAACGCAACCTAATCCTGCAATTGTGGCAAGGGCTATGGAACTTGGCGTAAGCGATTGTTATACAGCTCCAATCCCCTTTACCGATTTAATTGAGCGATTAAAGTTTTTGAACTTTTACAAGCTATTGCGGTCTCAAGTAACGCAATTATCACAAGTCCCTGTGGTAGCATACAACATGCCTTTAAGCAAACGATTCCTTGATATAGCACTTGCCGGACTTGCATTAATAGCACTATCTCCTTTTTTTTTAATTGTGGCTTTATTAATCAAGTTAGACTCGCCAGGTCCCGTCTTTTACACGAGTAAAAGAGTGGGTACGGGTTACAAAATTTTTGATTTTTACAAATTTAGATCTATGCGGATAGGTGCTGATGCAGAAATAGCAAGCTTAGCACACAGAAACCAATATGCAGAGTCTTCATTCTTTAAAATTGAAGACGATCCACGGGTCACCAAGCTTGGCGCATTTTTGCGGAACAGCAGTATTGATGAACTTCCACAATTATTAAATGTGGTAAAAGGCGATATGTCTTTAGTAGGCAACCGCCCTCTCCCACTCTATGAGGCCGAACAATTGACCACAAATGAATGGTCTATGCGTTTTTTAGGTCCTGCTGGCTTAACCGGACTTTGGCAAATAAGCAAAAGAGGTAAAAAAGAAATGTCTGACAATGAACGCAAACGACTGGATAATTTTTACGCAAAAAATTATTCCTTTTGGCTGGACATTAAAATTATCTTTAAAACTATACCTGCCATGGTGCAAAAAGAGAAGGGGTAAATTCTTGTTTTTACGTTTTACTTTTTCCAACTGACACCTAACGTGTAAACTTCTTAATCGTATTATCAAAATTCCACTTATTACAAATGGCTATAAAACAAGTTCCTGTAACAATACTTACCGGTTTTTTAGGATCCGGAAAAACTACGCTACTCAATCATATCATCAAACAAAATCCCGACACAAAATTTGCAATTATCGAAAACGAATTTGGCGAAATAAATATTGATAGCGAGTTGGTGGTGAAAACGGACGAAAATATTTTTGAGCTTTCTAATGGTTGTATTTGTTGCTCTCTAAACGGCGATTTGTTTGAAGTTCTTAATAAGCTGGTAACGGGCAGTTATGATTATGACCATCTAATCATTGAAACCACAGGAATTGCAGATCCATCAGCTGTAGCATCAACATTTTTAACAGATTACAACATACAAACTGCCTTCAAACTTGATGGGACTGTTTGCTTAATTGATGCTGAAAATGTTTTAGAAGTGATTGCGGATGAAGAGGAAGCAACTAAACAAATTTTATTTGCCGACTATATCGTGTTCAATAAAGCTACGGGTGTTGATGTAGCTGTGCTGAATGAAGTGAGCGAGGTTATCAAAAAAATAAATCCATTTGCAGATTTTGAATTTACCGATTATGCGAATGTAGAAACCAATAAACTGCTATCTTTAAATGCGTATGATAAAAAGAAAGTGCAATTTAAACTGGCTGGCGTTGGCAGTGTCAAGGCAAAAAACATCTTCAATATACCCCAAGAAAGCACACATCAAAACATTGTATCACAAAGTTTTATTGTTGAACAAAGCTTTGATTTACTTAAACTTAGACATTACTTTACGGTAATGTTGGCTATACAAGGCGCATGGTTCTACAGAATAAAAGGGATATTGAACATAGAAGGGCTAAACAGAAAACTAATTATACAATCAGTTAAAGGTGCGCCGGTTTTTACCGACGGGGACGAATGGGGAAGTGACGAGCCAAGAATAACAAAGCTGGTATTTATTGGGAAAAAGCTTCAGAGAACACCATTGGAAAGGGGATTAACGCAATGCATTTACAAACAGTAGCTTTATATATTATCACAATAAAAAGGTCGGTTTAAATTTATATGCTTAGTGTCTTTGGTACAATAAGTAAATTTGACTACTTTTAACACATCAAAAACCAATTTTAAATAAAAAATTCAATGGTATTAATTGCAGACGGTGGATCAACAAAAACCAGTTGGACCCTAATTCAAGAGGACGGAAAAAAAATAATGTTTCACACAGAAGGTTACAATCCTTACTTTTCCGATACTGATTACATCATAGATTCTATGCGTAAAAACACGCCTTCAGATCTTCCTTCAGATAAAATTAAAGAAGTTCACTTTTATGGAGCCGGTGTACACAATGACGAAAAAGCTGATATTGTTAGAAATGCAATGAAAGTTATTTTCCCAAAAGCGACCATTGATATTGGGCATGATTTAATGGCCGCGGCCAGAGCGCTCCTTGGAAACAAGCGTGGTTTTGCTGCAATTTTAGGCACAGGTACCAACACTTGTATTTATGATGGGGAAGATATTGAAATGAGTATTGATTCTCTAGCGTTTATCTTAGGCGATGAAGGAAGCGGATCTTACATCGGTAAAAAGCTGTTAAGCGATTACATTAGAGGCTATATGCCAAAAAATGTGCGAGATTCTTTTTGGGAAACATTTAAGCTTACGCCAGATGATATTTTAGATGCTGTGTACACCAAGCCGTTGCCAAACCGTTTTTGCGCTAGTTTCAGTAAGTTTGTTTATGATATTACTGTCAATCTAGAGTATTCAAGAAACTTGGTTAAATCATCTTTTGAGGATTTCTTTAAAAACCTAGTTAGCCATTATCCAAATTACAAAGACTTAGAATTCAACTGCATCGGTTCCGTAGCGTATAATTTCAGAAACGTTTTAGAAGAGGTTGCTACAGAATACGGAATGAAAATGGGGAAAATTGTACGTTCGCCTATTGATGATTTAGTGAAGTTTCACGTTGAAAACTATCAGAAGAAATAATTATTGAATTTTACGAAAAACCAAAAGGGCTACGAAATATTTTCGTAGCCCTTTTTTGTAATCACAAAACTTAGTTTTTAATTGTTTTCTTGGATTTTCACAGCTAGTTTTAAAGTGTCATTTGTCGTATTGTCATAAATACCTTGTGCCCAAACTGTATAAATTTTATTACTCTCTACTTTAACAGCTGTTTTAATGGCTGAGTTTCCGCTCCCCGTAGCTGGGGCAATTGTAAAGTTGTAATTTTTGCCACCAGGTACTTCCACAAAACCTGAATGACCTTTGTAACTCACACTGTTAAACAGCGTAGAATCAACGCCATAGTTCAATTTTAAAGCTGGCGCATTTACGCTCAAGTTCAAAAATCTAATTTGTGCTTTGCCTGCGCTTGGTTTTACCAACGAATCTTGAATAGCTAAAAACTCATGGTTAGGAGCGCTTCCGACAACATATAAAGAATAAATTTTTCCGGGTTCTGCAACCAATTTTCCTGTTCTAAGGCTGTCTGTTGTTTGGTCTTTAAAAATACCGACGCTACGTGTTCCAGAATAGATATTGAAATAAGGTAAGCGTTCGCCCAAGTCAAAAGAATCGTTATTAACCAACCTATTGTCAATCACAAAATCAAATTTTTGCAAATTTGGCGATGCATTAATTACAGATAAAGCTGAGTAGTCTGGCGTTACATTGGCATTATCCTTATTTTTTAAACAGGATGATAATGAAAAAACGGCCAAAAAACCAGCTACAATAGCTATGTTTTTTTGTTTTAAGGTTTTCATAAGTTTCAATTTTAAAGTGTTCATGTTTTTCTATCTTTTGTTTTCTATCCCTATTAACGAGATAACTTTCGCATACGCTACAAAAAAAGTTGTTTTTTTATATTTAGACTTTCAGCAGACAAACTGCAGATTACGAAGCCTAAGTAATTTAAATCGTAATTTTTTGTTCAGGCCAACTGTTCTTAGTTTGATTGCCTTTATTGCGATTGACAATAATTTGTAATACATTTAAATCTGTCAATAAAACTGTATGATAAAAAGAAGAGATTTTTTGAAGACCACCGCTTTAACTACCACCCTTGCAATCAGTTTACCTGAAATTGTTGATGCAGCGCTTCCAAAAGCGAACAGACACCTCAAAATAAAATATGGAGATGTCATCCTTTTTCAGGGCGATTCTATCACAGATGCTGGACGGAAAAAGGCAGCCAAGGACTTTAATACCGCAGATAATTTAGGCTTCGGTTATGCACTACATACTGCAGCGTCAATATTGGTTGATAATGCTTCTCAAAAAATCGAGATTTACAATAAAGGCATTAGTGGCAACAAAGTTTATCAGCTAGCAGAACGTTGGGACGATGACTGTTTAAATTTGCAACCAAATATTTTAAGTGTTTTAATCGGAGTAAATGATTACTGGCATAAGCACAGTGGAAAATACAACGGCACTGTTACTATTTACGAAGCTGATTTTAGAGCGTTGCTAGAACGCACTGTTAAAAAGTTGCCAAACGTGAAATTAGTTATTGGAGAGCCATTTGCGCTAAAAGATGTTAAAGCTGTTGATAATTCCTGGTATCCAGAGTTTGACGAATACCGAAAAGCATCAAAAAAAATCGCCAAAGAATTTGATGCGGTGTTTGTACCGTACCAAGCAGTTTTTGATGAAGCATTAAAAAGCGCACCAGGTGGCTATTGGACAGTAGATGGTGTTCATCCAAGTTTGGCAGGTGCTAAACTGATGGCTGAAGCTTGGCTAAAAGCAACAAAACTAGGCTAATGTTAATTGACACTTAATACAAAACGATGATAGAAAATTTAGATTTTAAAGAGATTCTTTCTGTATCGATGATTTTGTTTGCCATCATTGACATTTTGGGTTCTATTCCGCTCATCATTGATTTACGGCGCAAAGCCGGTGGACATATCCAGTCAGAGAAAGCCAGTTTAGTTTCT
>JBBSTQ010000001.1:0-79229 GCA_038235745.1 Sphingobacteriales bacterium | reverse complement strand
CTAAGAGCCATTGGTTTGCCATCGCTTGATTTTAGTTGCCATTTTTGATAACTTAATTCGCTCCCGCTACCGATATAAATTGCTGTTACCTCGCCTTTATCGTCGAGCGAAATCACACTATAGCTTCCTTTGAATTTAATTACTAAAAGTTTATCTTCAAAAACGGCATAATCGTTATCTTGAGTGATAATCAGCTGTTTGATATTTTTACTATCCACCTTACTTTCTACCACAAAACCTTTAAAAAGTCCGCCGTTTTTTAACGCATCCACAGCTATTACACTGCCTTCTAATTTGTTCCCTGCAAAGGGTTCGTAAACTACGGCAAAAGGCATTTGCCAAGCTTCGCCAGTTTTTCTGATAACCAAAGTTGGCGTAGTTTTTTTAACGTAGGCTTTGGCAGATTCCAATGAAGCAGGAGCTATCACTTTGGTGTACTCTCTATTTTCTGCCCCAGGAATAAACAGTCTCATATTTACACCGCTATCGCCCAACATTTTAGCAGTAAATAAAGCATCAACATTTTTAGCATAATATTCTGATGTATGCACATCTTTAAAATAATGCCATCCGGGATTTTTGTATGCTTTATTACGCACCCATTTGTCATCAGCTTTAGCCATGTAACGATTAGCATCTTGATTTAAAGTGATGTTTTTGCTTTGGCCGATAAAACCTAATGCATCGCCAATGTTATGGTATATGTAATCGTGATATTCGTTTGGTAACGAAGATTTTGACTTGTAAACATCTATGTAATAACCTGTTGTTGCTGACGTTCTTACGATAGCCATGGTTCTTAGTTGCTTGGCTTCGTCTTTATCTCCTTTATCATCTACAAAACTTGTGATGCTGAACGAGTTGTTTTTTGACACGGGTGCTTGGCCTGCTTCTGGCTCTAAAGCTTCCTTTTTTACCGCATTTATCGCATTATTTGACCACCCTCCTTCGCCACGTGAAGCGCCATTTACAATTACGGTGTTATGACTTGCAAAAAGTCGGTAGTAATTTTCGTGATCTAAAGTAGTATAGGCAGTACGCCCAGCTTTTGAACCCAGCACATAGCCCTTTCCGTACAATTCCATATTCATACCAGAAGCATGACCGTGTACAAATGCACCTCCGCCAACAAAAGACATTAAGCCATCTTCAGGTTTATTGGTTTCACTTAAATTCCGTTGAATAACAATGCCTGCAAAAGGTAAAACGTTGGTGGTAGGTTTTGGATAATCTTTAGCTTCTCCCTCAACCTTAGCAACATACCACAGTAGTTTTAGGGGTTCATCAAAATAAGGATGAGCCTCATAAGAACGCTCGTTCAGTTTACTTCTATCATAATCTTTGGTGGCTAAACCTGACTTAATTAAAGAGCCAAACTCTGTCATCAACGGTATTGAATTTTCCATTTTCCCTAACAGATAGGCTATTTCATAACCATCATAATTATTGTCAAAATGCCTATGTCCATCCCCAAAAATAACGGTCTCGTCTTTATTAGGATAAGTTAAATCATAAGGAACGGTAAGTGCCTTTACCACTTCCGGATATTTGATTCCTAAATTTAATGAAGGATAAGTTTTGGTTAACAGCGTCATTAAATAAACGGTTAAGCCTGTTACGCCGTTAGAATAGTTTAAACTCTCTGGCCAGTTGCCACTGTCTTTAAAAACTTTTGCAACCTTTGGTAAAGCGTCTTGGCGGGTTGTATCTTTTTCTAGGTAATATTTCAAATAATAGTTTCGCTCGGTTACACTATTTAGCGCCAAGGCATTACCTACCAAACTGGCAGATTCTAAAACCGGCCAATTGCAATTTATAAGACCATGGTTTATAGCTAAATCTATATACGTTTTAAACAACATTTCCGCTTCGGCGATAGCAACCGACTCATTGGTGTTTTTTGAAAAATCATAAGCCGTACCGCCCTTTTTAAGATATGGATAAATAAAATCGTACAAAATTGGGATTTGAGCACCTATTTCTCTAGCTTCCCGCAGATGGTTATCTTGGTAAATCCAGCCACCGTTAAGCACTTCTGTTGATGGTGCTACTTGTAGCATTGATTTCATGAAAGTATAAAACACGGTTGCGCTATATTCAGCATATTTTTCTTCCCCAGTTAAATAGTAAATAATGCCACAATCAATCCCAGTTTTTAGGTAATGTTGAAGTTTCTTTCTTTTGCTCGCTGCATCTTTTTCGGCATCCAAAATAATTTTAAACCGCGGGATTTGTCCCTTTGTTTGTTGCGATAAATCAAACGGCAACAAACTCAGATATGCTTTTGGATGTTTTTTATACTCGTTTAAATCGGTTTGTAGCCTTTCAACAAAAGCATGGTAATAATCCGTTTTCCATTTATTTTGTTCAATATCTTTTAATATCGTCTGCTTATCTGCTGGCTTAACCCAAATCATTGGGCGCAAAGTTTCTTGTGCTGTCACAGTATTTAAACCTGTTATCAACAGCATAAAAAATGAAAAACCGTTAAAAATCAAGCGGTTGTATTCCATTTAATTATTGAACAACATCTAATTTAAAGTTAGCTTTAACACCTTCTACTGAGGAAGTCCCAATCATCAATTCATAATTTCCCGCTTCCAGCCCAAAAGTCATATCGGCTTTGGTAAACTTTAGCATTTCAGGCTCAATGGTAAACACAACTTGTTTGCTTTCGCCAGGTTTCAAATTTATTTTTTGGAAGAGTTTTAATTCTTTATCAGGGCGGGTAACCGAGCCAATCATATCTCTAAGATAAAGCTGTACCACTTCTTTCCCTTCAAAACTTCCGGTATTGGTAACATCAATGCTTGCTGTGATTTTAGCGTTTGCAGAAATAGTTGGCGAGGAAAGCTTTAAATTATCGTACTTAAATGTGGTATAACTTAAACCAAAACCGAATGGATAAAGTGGACCGTTTTCAATAAAAAGATAGCCCTTTTTATTATTGATTTCTTTCTGACTGTAATGGAAAGGCAACTGACCGATGGTGTGCGGTACAGTAACCGGCAATTTGCCCGATGGGTTTATCTGACCAAAAATCGCTTTCGCAATGGCCTCGTTTCCAAATTCCCCTAAATCCCAGCAATCTAAAATGGCATCCGCAGATTTTGAAAATTGATTGATAGATAAGGTCCTTCTGTGCTTTAAAACAACAATTACGGGCTTACCCATTGCCTTTATCTTTTCTATAAGCTCATCTTGGCGACCAACCGGGTCGATGCTTGATCTGTCGCCTAAAGCGTTGTTAAAATATCCTTCTTTTGCGGTAAATTCATCTCCCCCAACAAACAACACGCATAAATCGGCATCCTTTGCATTGTTAAGTATCTTATCTATGCCAGCTTGGGTATTGGTGTTTATAGTTGGAACGTTTGGATCCTTATTGGTCAAATCGAAACCTTTTTCTTCAGTGAAAACAAAACCATTTCCTGCAACTTTTTCAAACGCTGTTTTAACGCCCTCGCTAAGTATAGGACCTAAAAGTGCGATTTTTCTGTATTTAATTTTATTGGGATCTAACGGTAAAATGCTAGAATCATCGGTTAATTTGTTCTTTAATAAGATAATTGATTCTTCGTCAACTTGCTTAGCGATAGCAAATCCTTTTGCCGTTCTTACATTGCTTTCTACGGTTTTAAGGTTGATGTAAGGATTATCAAACAAGCCCAAAATGAATTTTGTACGCAACATTCTGCCGGCAGAAGCATCTATATATTTCAAAAGTTCGGGGTGGGTTTTAACCAACTTGGGTAAAAGGGAAAAAGCGTCATCACTGTACAAATCCACATCCATACCAGCTTTTAACGCCATCATTGCTGCATCTTCCGGCGTTTCGGCCACTTTCATAAAAAAGTTTAAGCGGGCAATGTCGTTAGCATCAGAAACTACGTAACCTTTAAAACCCCAATCGTTCTTTAAAGTACGAGTTAACAAATCGTAATTGGCGTGGCTGGCTATCCCGTTTAAATCGCCGTGAGAGGCCATGATTCCTAAAGTATTGGCTTGTTCTACCGCTGCTTTAAAAGGTGGATAAATCTCATCAATCAATGTACGCGGAGAAATCTCAATAGCGGCAAAGTTTTTTCCTCCCAAAACCTGTCCGTAGCCAGCAAAATGTTTGGCAACAGCGCCGATGTGTGTACTTTTTAAACCTACATAATCGCCCTGCACTCCGGTTATGGCATTTACTACCATTTGCGTAGCCAAGTAAGTATCCTCGCCAAACGCTTCGCTCATTCTACCAAATCTTGGGTCACGCGATAAATCTGCCTCTGGCGAATGGCACATGTGCAAACCTCTTATTCTGGCTTCTCTACCAATAATGTCCCAAGTTTGATGCACCAAGTCGGTATTAAAAGTAGCAGCCATATTTATGGGTCTCGCAAATTTTGTACAGCCTACGGCATCTACTCCGTTGTAAGATTCTGTAATAAACAGCGCCGGAATCCCCCACCTGTTGTGCGATATAATATATTTTTGTAGTTGGTTGTTTAAAAGTGCCGCCTTTTCGGGTTCTAAAAATTCTCCCGGATTTTTTATGCCAGCAATACCGTACTGCAGCCTTTCTGCAATTCCGCTTTTGAATACTAGTTTATCATTTTTTCCGAGCTCAACACCTAATAAAGCATGGAAAATTCGCATTTGGGCAACTTTTTCCTCTACACTCATGCGAGACAATAAATCTTGGACACGAGCATCTGTGTCCACGTTTTTATTGGTGTATTTTTTATAATCGGATTGTGCGAAAACTAGCTGTGCAAACAGGACAGCAAGCGTGATAAATGAAAATATCTTCTTCATTAAATATGTGTTTTCAGAATTACTACTAGGTTTAACTATAGTTTATTGAAAACAATGATAAGTGTTTACAGAAAAAGAAAAGTCCAAAAAAGGAGTAAAATAGTTTATTTCAGAAATCAGTGTCGATCATAAAAAACTGATAACTAAATGTTTGTAATTTGGGGTTTGTGATGAGGGTTATATTTAGCACTAGCTAAAGGTCATTTTGAGTTCTTTTGCACAAATTATTCCATCAAAAGAAAGTTGTATTTAAACACAGCAATCAAAAGCGTGGCAAATAATTTTTTGGAAATTTTTTGAATGCAAGTAGTCTGAAACTTGAAACTCTTTACCTATTTAACCTGTTAAAAACTTTTTTCAACATGTAACCTTTTACCAAACTGCCAAACTCTTGGTCGTCCATCATTTTGGCAAAGATGTCTTGGTTTTGTTCCATACGGCCAATTAGTTTGTCCATAAACAAATCCTCGAAACCAAATTTAAAGTTCTCTATTGGGTTGTTTCTAGCCTGCTCTTGCAACTTACTATCGCTGGCTAGTTCTTCTTCAATTTGGTCAAAAAACAGTTTATCAGCTGTGTTGAATTCGGTAGAGAAACGTTTGTTCAACACCTCAATAATCTCTGACAATGCAACTTGGTCTTCTTTAGACAATCGGATGCCCGATTCGCCACCACCTTCTAATTCGTAAACTGATTGCGGCTCCAATAACAAATTGTTTTCTCCTATCTTTTGCAACCGGTAATATTCTAAGGATACCTCATCGCCTAATTTGAATTTATCTTGCTGGCTGGTACGGGGTAGTTTTTTGTATAAAAACCGGGTATAGGTAAATAGCTTTTCTAATTCTACATCAGAAAAAGGCATAATCTGTGTCAAAAAAGAATAAGTTCTGTTAAAAGATTGTAAGGTATTCTTGAAGTTCTCTTGGGTGCTTTCATTACCTAAAACATCGTCTTTTGAATCTTCTACAGGCAATTGCTTAAATCGCTCGACAGCGGGATCAATGTAGGCATTAAGTTTTCCCTGTTCTTTAACGGATAAGGTTTTTGCAGATTTAAAAAACACATTACAGAAATTGTTGATTTCAGATTCCCAAATGATATTCGCTTTTTCAATCTCCGATTTTAAATCATATAAATAATTGGGGTTCGAGTTTTCTTTGATGGAAGTAAGCTCGTAAAAAGGTTGAAAAGAGTTTGTAATTTCGTCTGTTTCGTTCGCAAAATCCAATATAAAAGTATCTTCCTTACCGGGATTCATTCTGTTTAGCCTAGATAAAGTTTGAACGGCTTTTACGCCAGACAGTTTTTTATCTACATACATGGTATGCAGTAAAGGTTGGTCAAAACCGGTTTGGTATTTATCTGCAACCAATAACAATTGGTATTCATCTGATGCAAACTTTTTAGGAAGCATTTTTTCACTAAACCCATTTAACTCTACTTCTGTAACGCCTTCTAAAGCACCTTCATGTATTACTTTGCCCGAAAAAGCAACAATGGTTTTAATATCTGTATATCCTTTTTCTTTAATGTAGTTATCAAATTCTTCTTTGTAGCGTACGGCATGTAATCTTGAACTACTTACCACCATTGCTTTTGCTTTACCACCAATCTTTTTAGATACAATTTGCCTAAAATGCTCTACCATCACTTCGGTTTTTTGAGCCAAGTTGTGCGGATGCAATGACATAAAACGAGCAATTGCTCTTGATGCATTTTTCTTATTTACTTTTGGGTCGTCTTCTATGTCTTTAGATAACTTAAAGTAAGTTTTAATGAACTTCGCAACATAAAGTGTGTCAAAAAAACATAAGTCACTTTAATAATCCCAAAATAATTAAGTCTGAGAAGTTCTAAAGGGTTTACTGGACTCGAACCACACTTCTTCCGTTTTATAACATAAGGCTTTATGTACGTGGTATTAAAAAAGTCCCGAAATACTCCATTTTCTACTGCAACGATTTGAATCAAATGATGTGTTATGAAGACAGTTATTTCGAACGGATTTTTAGAATATCACAAATGACTTTGCCAACAAGGCTACATTATAAAAACTAAGTAACAATGGAACTTTCAGTTACGATGTTTTAGATCTTAACACGTATTAATCCAGTAAATCCCAAAATTTAAAATATCCTTCTTAAAAAGTTCTATTTGATTAAGCTGCGTTCCTAAATTTACCTGTACATCTAAAAGTTATAACTAGTTTCCAATCATTTGTAACCTTCTGCTAACTCCCGCTTTTATTTTGTTGTCAACATTTAGTTTGCCTATTTATAAGCAGTTTCTATTTCAGCTCTTTCAACAAGGTTGTAGCGGCAAGCTTTCCCAGTTCATTTGAAGCTAAAGGACTTGCACCAGTGATCAATGTTCTATCCACGCAAACCGTTTTATCTGATTTGGTATTGATAATATTTGCCCCTAAGCCTTTCAGTTTTTCGCTTAAGCCCCATGGCATTTGCCCAGGCAGGTAACCAATTGTCGGTGTCATTTTATCTACCGAGTCAGGAAACACAGCCATTTTGTAACCTTCATAAATAAACTTCTGATTGTTAAGCGTGGTAGTTAAAAATGAACCTGGTCCGTGGCAAAGGCTTATCGTAAACAATTTATTTTCATGCGCCCAGTTCAATATTTTCCCTACGTTTTTGTCTTCAGGGATACCTAACATAGACCCATGACCACCAGGCACAAAAACTGCAGTATAAAATGCTGAACTGGTTAATGAAGTATCAATAAAGTCCTGTAATTTTTTCGGCTTTTCAAAACTGGATTTTAATTCAGTATAAATAGCTTTTACATGTTCGTCTTTTTCTGGAAAGGCCCACATTTCAAAAACCACTGGCTTTCCGGTTGGGGTGGCTATTTCAAAATCAAACCCCGCATTTTTTAGATGTAGCATAGGCAATAGAGCTTCTACCGGGTGGTTACCAGTGGAAAACAATTTGCCGTTCTGCATTTTCATGTTCTTTTGTTCGGTAAAAATAACCAGTACCTTAGATTTGCTTCCGTGATATTTCCGGTAAACGATATTTTCAAAGTCGGTAGTGCTCGCAGTGCCTAGTCTCAATGCAAGTTTTGATGGACTATACGACCCATCTTTTTCTAATTTTGGTGCTATCCCTAATACTTTTTTTAGCAAGTTCATATTCTTTAATTTCAATTATTTGTAATTGGATATTAAGCGTATCTAAACAAAAACCTAATTTATTTTTATTACTATTTTGCCTTTCGCTCTGCCCGTTGCCAGATGTGTGAAGGCATCAATACTCTCAGCGAAAGAATAAACTTTATCAATCACTGGTTTTATTTTTTCATCCTCAACCAATAATTTAATCTCACTTAATTGTGCTCCATTAGGGTGCATAAAAACAAATTTGTACGAGGCTTCTTTATCGTTAATTCGTTTCGCTAATTCCTCCGGTAATTTATGGTCAGTTATCCCAAACATTTTAGCACTCTCTTCATCCAACGCACCGGCAACGCTCACTACTTTTCCACCTTGCTTAATTACATCAAAAGCGTCTAATAAGTAATTTTTGCCAAGCGTATCCAACACCATATCGGCTTCTTTCACAATAGATCTATAATCTTCTGTTTTATAATCAATTACGTGGTCTGCACCCAATTCTTTAACCCAATCCACGTTGGTGGTGCTGGTGGTAGTGTACACATAGGCTCCTTTGGCTTTGGCATATTGAATGGCGAAACTTCCTACTCCGCCAGAACCCGCGTGAATAAGCACTTTGTCATTTCTCTTTATACCGGCATATTCTAATGATTGCAAAGCCGTAAGTCCTGCCAAAGGCAAGCTTGCAGCCTCTCCAAAAGAAATGTTTTCTGGTTTTTTTGAAAGTGCTATGCTGGTAACCGCAACATATTCTGCCAGTGTGCCCATTTGTTCTTGCGGAACTCTTGCATACACTAAGTCTCCGATTTCAAAATTTTTAACGTCATCTCCTATTCCTGCTACAACTCCACTTACATCATAAGCCATGGTGCTGGGCAAAGGGATAGGAAGCATCCCTTGCAGGTTTCCGAGGATAATACTCTTATCTATTGGGTTAATTGCGGCAGCCTTAACCTCAATAAGGACATCCATTGCTTGTAAGGTTGGTTTACTTACTTCGTTAAAGACCAAACTGTCTTTTATCTCACCGTATTTTATTAATTGTAATGCTTTCATTTTTGTATCCATTTATTTGATACAAATGTAGGGCATGGGTTTTCTGTAAAAATTGACCTATGGTAAGAAAGCTATTTTTTTACCCTATTTACTCTGATACGACTCAAACTTTCTTGTGTGATACCCAGATAAGAGGCGATGTGGTAGTTGGGGGGCAGACTTTTCTATATCGCCATATTGCGCTAGAAACAAATTGTAGCGCTCTGCGGCAGATAACTGTAATTGGTTTAAAATCCGTTTTTGCAGGCTTACAACATGGCGTTCTAAATTCCTCCTTTGAAAAGGTTCAAATTCGGGAAATCGGAGGAGTATTCCGTCGAGTTGTTTAGCGTTAAACTCAATAATTTTTGAATTGGTAAGGCATTCTATTGTTAAGGTAGCGTGTTCATCATTATAAATGGCAATGTAATCGCTCATCCACCAGTTTTTTATCGCAAATAGTAAAGTATGTTCTTTCCCAAGTTTATCAGTGCAGTATGATCTTAAACACCCTTCTGTAACATAAAAAATTTTGTTCACTGCTTGCCCTTGGCGGATTAAAACGGACCCTTTAGGAATGGATTTTTCTTTTGCAATAGATACAAGGTATTCCTCTGCCTCTGGGCTTAAATTTATGCTGTTTTTGATTTTCTTGATTAATTCTTCCAATTCCTAAGCGTATTTTACTTCCGTTTTACTTTTTCTTCCAGCACTGGTAAATCTTTTTTGTATTTTTCAACGTCCCACTTTATTTTCCATTGACTTACATAGTCGGTTAACGACTGAAGCCCAACTTCCGCTCGTCTTTTGTCACATTTTCGGGATAGTCTAATGGTAAAAACGTAATAAAGCTAAAATAAGAATCTTTTTCATCATCCTATTTTGTAAGCTATCAATTATTGCTACGGTCATCGCAACTTGATCATTCATTGACGATGGTTTAATCGTTGCTAATGCCATTTATGTGTATGTGTTGGTCTAACACTTAACCACATAGAAACATAGATTTGTCCCTGCTAATAGCGGGCATGTTTGCCTAACATAGCGTTCCGCTTTGCGGTAAACAGACTTTGTTTCCTCCTTAAAAACTATGTATCTATGTGTTGAAAAAAGAACATTAGACGATTCGTTAATTGTAATTGGCATAATAAATCATTGCCTAAAATTCCGTTGTTGGGTCTTTCGTAACTTTGATATTATCGTAAAATATATAACCATCTACCGCAGATTCCCATTGTGGGCCTTGGCCACCTCTAAAGGTTTCAAACATTAATTGTTTGATCCAGCCATTGGTTTTTCCGTTGGTATTGTCTCCCCATTTGATGGTGTTGCTACTCAGGATTTCTTGATTGTTAATTTTAACCTGAATACTTCCGTTCGCATCGTAATTGGTATTACTTTTAACCCGCATTTTAATGGTGTACCAAGTATCGTCTTGCAAGCTAGTGCCGTCTTTCGGGAAATATGCACTACTAACCACGTTAGTCCCATAAGAAGTAGGCATGCCAGTATAATATAAGTAAGGTTTAAAAATGATATTGCTACCGCTTTTGTTCCACATGATACGGGCACTTCCGCCATTGCCGTCTGGCTTATTTCCTCCAGCTACCACATCTCCTATTCCAAACCCTACGCCTAACTTTCCACCGTCTCTCCAATCAAAATTATCAGCGAATTTTATATCAAATACAACTTCGTACGAAGTTCCATTAGTAATGTCGAATTTTGGATAAAAGCCTCCACTTACGCTGCCTGCTGGTATTTTGATTCTTAAGGATTTATCAACAATGTCTGATTGGTTAGTTTTCCAGGATAAAACGGTTTGATAAAAATCTGCTTTAGCCATATTAAGCGTGTAAGGCATATTAGCATAACTATTAAAAGTAATCATGCCTTCTGAAGTCTCAGGTGCAGGCGGCACAACAATAGGCGGTTCTTGCTTTATCGGAGTTTCCTTTATAGCTTTATTTTTTTTACAGGAAGACCCAGTCCCTAAATACGCTGCCTCTAGCAAGCAAATTAATAATTTAGATTTAAAAGTAAATAGCATAATTATCGTTATATAAATGGTTTGAAAAATTGCTGCAAGAGCTGAAATCGCAATCGTGTACTTTTTGAAAAAGCAGATTACCATTTTATAAATTTAAGGTTATACAGGGTTAAAAGTAGATTACAATTGTGCAGAAAATAGACTGTATTTGTATAATCTAGGAATAGCATAACTTTCAATTCCACACGATGCGTTTACTGAGCAAAACCTTAGCTAAATCAGCAGACAAATTTTCAACTACAATTCATAAAACTCGATGGGTAAATTATCTGGGTCGGCAAAAAAGGTAAAGCGTTTGCCCGTAAACTCATCCACTCGAACTGGCTCAACCATAACGTTTTTAGCTACTAATGACTGGGTACAGTCGTCGAGATTTTCTACTCCAAAAGCAATATGTCTTAAGCCCGCAGACTCTGGTCGTGATGGTCTTTCCGGCGGATTTGGGAACGAGAACAGCTCAATAAGGTAAATGCCGTTTAAAGACAAATCTAACTTGTACGATTGCCTTTCTTCTCTGTAGACTTCTTGTTCAATTTTAAATCCTAACACCTCGGTATAAAATTGCTTAGACTTTGTATAATCACTGCAAATAATTGCTATGTGATGGAGACTTTTTATCATTTGTTTTAGAGGATTATTGGTTACAGCAGTTTAAATTAATAAAAATTTATTACTAGAGACCTGATAGCAACACTACGTACGCATACGAAATTTGCAATTTTGTTTAAGCAATATTTCACATTAAATTTTTGCGTTATGATCTGCTGATCTCTTTGTAATCAGCTATCTCAATAAAACTATTGAAACATAGATGGTATAATATTATTCACAAACACGTATCCACCACTGCCGTTAGATGCAATCAATGCGAACCAACCTCTATCATCCCAAACGGTGTAAGACATGTTTTGAGCAAGTGTAGTTTTCTTGACTGTTTTGTAATATCCACGAACAAGATCGGTGTTTCTCTCGTTTCCAGATGTTCTACCAACGCCAAATTCACCATAATTTATAGGAACGTCTAAAAGAGCCGAATGCAGCGCCACTTTTTTAATTCCGTTTTCAATAGAAGCGCTACCTGGAAATGCTGAGTTTGCTCCAGTTTGTCCGCAAAACGCCCATGGGTCATAAGTATGAACCTGTATTGCAAGGAAAGCATCTGTACCGCCACCCGGTAAGCTCGCTTTGTTAGGATACACCTCCTCTATCATTCCCTGGTTTCCCTGTCCGTTTGGTTCCACCATAATTATTCGAGTGGTATTTCCTCCCTCGGTAGCTCTAATGGCATCATAAGCCACTTTATTTAACTGTCTGGTTAAGGCAATCGAGTTTGCATTTGTTGGTAACGGATAAACAGCGCCATTGCCACTCCACTGGCCAAGAGCACCTTCCGGCTCGTTTAAAACATCAAATAATAATTGTTTTGGATAATCTTTGAAGTAAGTTGCAATGCCTGTCCACAGCGTTTTAAATTTATTGTCAAAAGCAGCGCTTCCGTTGTAATTATGTTTCAAATTACGTTCGTGGTGTGCGTTTATAACTACGTACATTTTTTTTGTAAGTGCATAATCGATTACGGCCTTTAGCTCTAAAAATCTACTATGTTGGTAATTTACAATTCCATTAGCATCGGCAATATTTGTTGAAAATCCTTCCGTCCAGGTAACAGGAATACGGATGTGTCTGATGCCGGCTTCATAATACAAATCTATGATCGGTTTTACGGCTACAAGAGTAGGTGGGTTGTTTTTGAATTGTGACTCGAAGGTATTGCCCAAGTTAAAACCGCCAGACATGTCTTTAATTATTTCCTTTGCTGTAGTTGAGCTGGTGTTGATTGGTGGAATTGTCGTTGATGCAGGAGGAGGAGGTGTTGGCGTTGGTGTAGGAACAGGTGTTGGCTTAACAGGGTCTTTTGATTTTGAGCAAGAAATAGCTAACACAAAAACCAATGACAAAACAAGGGTAAATATTCTATCCGTTTTTACGGAGCTAAAAAACAAGGGACGTAATCTTTTCATTTTAAAATATAAATGGCGCTAGATTTTATAAAATAATTGGCTTATCCGAAACGGAAAACGAATTTGACAAGAATTTTAGTTTTTTAAGGGCTCTGTTTATTCTTATTAAGGGGTAAATATGTGCGTAAGCTGTTTTGTTTAATCCGAAATATTATTTTAAAGCGGATAAAATCCAAACACCGGCAATCCCCAGTAAAACGAGTGCTTTCCGTTTTCTCAATAAAATCAAAACCTTATTCATATCAAAACTGAAATTTAACAGCCATTAAACTGAAAGCAACGCCAATATTGATAATATAAAAACCCCAAACATACAATTTGGTATTATTTGATAAAGACAAGCCTAGCTTAGCAAGATCAGGGTTGTTTTTATCTACCTTATAAATCTTAAATAGCAAATAGTAACTCGCCAAAGCTGTTGCAGTTAAACAAAAAACCACTATAAAAAGCCCCTTAAAATCCAATATAAAGTTAAACACCATTTCAATTCCTAACATCAGCGTAATACTCAAAAACAAAGATGTCAAGCAAATCTGTACTACGGCTGATTCCCAAGCTACTGAATTGTCACGCGGGTATTTAGAATCGCTATAGCTCTTAAAAAAAACGTAATAGTAAGTTAAAAATAAACGCCTGAACATATTAGCAATTAATCATGTTATACAACTCTAATTGAAAAGGAGAAATCTACCGTTCGCAATCCGATAGGGTTATTTGAACTACAAGATTTAACCATCCTCTTATAAATAAGCATCTTAAACTTGCTTGAAATTAACTATTACAATAAAAGCCAGACCTTTCTAAAATCTGGCTTTTATCGTTTTACAATTTTACTTCTTTCTTGATGGTAATATTATCCGACGCGTTTCCAATCATCACATTCACGCTCCCTTCGCCCAAAACCCAAGCTTTTTGCACTTCATCGTAATACCGAAGGTCATCTTTGGCAATCTCGAACACGAGTTCCTTTGATTCGCCTGCTTTTAAAAATACTTTTTCAAAAGCCTTTAATTCTTCGTCTGGCAATTTAACTGTTCCCGGCTTTTTAACGTAAACCTGCACCACTTCTGCTCCTGCAACTTTGCCGGTGTTTTTCACTGTGACTTTAATGCTTAATTTTTCTTTTTTAGCTTTTACTTTTGCATCTGCATAGCTAAAAGTGGTGTAAGATAAACCATGACCGAAAGCGAATTGAGGCTTAACGTCAAAAGTTTCGTGATAACGATAGCCCACAAAAATATCATCATTATAATTCACTACACCATTTGTTCCATGGAATTCTCCTAATTTATGTGCGGGAACGTCTTCCAATACTACTGGAAAAGTTACTGGTAGCTTTCCAGATGGGTTCACTTCTCCAAAAATTATCTTTGCTAAAGCGTTGCCACCCTCCATTCCTGGATACCAGCCTTGAATAATTGCTGGCGCTTGTGCAATCCATTTATTCATATCAACAGCACCACCACCAATCAACACTATTATTGTATTTGGGTTTGCATCTAGTACCGCTGTAATTAACTTATCCTGCTCAAAAGGCATTTTCATATCAGGTTTGTCAACCGCTTCTGCATCAAAAGCGTTGTCTCCCCATTTGCTGTAATCGTAACCGTGTGTCCAGCCACAATATATAATTGCTACTTCGGCATTTTTCGCAGCTTTAACTGCTTCTGCAATTAACGCATCATCTGCTTTTTGGCGCTTATCAATCTTATATCCTCTGGCGTAAGTGATGTTGGTATGACTTCCTAAAAAGTTTTTTAAACCTTGTAGTGGCGTAATTTCATATTTTGCTTTAACTTGAGATGAACCACCACCCATGGAGTTTTCTCGGGTTGCGTTTTCGCCGATAACTGCAATGCTTTTGACAGCGTTATTTAAGGGCAATGTTTTATTGAGGTTCTTTAACAGTACAATGCCTTCTTGCGCAACCTTTAACGCCAACTGTTGGTGTTGTGGCTCATTGTAAGCTCCATTTGGTCTTTCAATATCGCCAATCATATTTGTAGCGAACATCAGCCTCAATATTCTGGTTACTTTTTCGTCAATGATTGATTCTGGCACTTTGCCTTCTTTAACCATGTTGATTGCTGAATCGGCCATAAAAAAACGATCGTATAACTCCTTACTTAATTCTTTTCCAGATGCATCGGTTTGTGAAACACTATTATTCATCAGTTTTAAATCTGTACCCATTTCTAAATCCGTTCCATTATACAATGCTTGTTTTAAATTATGTACCGAACCCCAGTCGCTCATTAAAACACCTTTAAAACCCCACTCGCCTTTTAAAATGGTATTAACTAAATATTCGTTATGGGTAGCAAATTGCCCTCTAAACTTATTGTAAGAACCCATTACAGAATAAACGTTACCATCTTGCACTGCCGCTTTAAAAGCGGGAAGGTAAATTTCTCTTAAAGCTCTTTCGCTCATTCTAACGTCAACAGTATTTCTATCGGCTTCTTCGTTATTGGCTGCATAATGCTTTACACATGCAGAAACTCCTTGGTTTTGTACTCCCTTAATGTAGCCTATGGCCATTTTAGATGTCAGAAATGGATCTTCGCTTAAGTACTCAAAGTTTCTACCGTTTAATGGCGAGCGGATAATATTCACACCTGGGCCAAGAATAATGTCTTTTCCGCGGTGACGGGCTTCTTTCCCCAAAACTGCGCCGTATTGGTAACCTAAATCAGGGTTCCAGGTTGCGGCTAAGTTTATACCTGTAGGTAAATAAGTGCCGGCATCATCAACGTCTTTGTCTAAAACCCAGTCTCTGCCGTGTTCTGGTCTTACGCCGTGAGGGCCATCAGACATTTCCATTTCTGGAATGCCTAAGCGTGTAACTCCCGCAGATGTGAAAGATGAGTTGGCGTGGATCATCCCAACCTTTTCTTCTAAAGTCATTTGCTTAAGCAATGCTTTAATTTTGGCTTCTACTTTTGGATTTGTTATTTCCTGAGCAGTTGTAACCATGGCTACAGAAATAAAGGTGAGTATTAAAATGATGGATTTAAAATTCATAGCGTGTTTTTAAGATAATTGTAGAGGTTTTTGTTTAATGAATTTGGGCGGATAACACTGTATTGTTTAGAAACAAGCTGGGGACAGAAGATAAGCAAATTACAGATGGCTATACATCTTAATTATAGCCAATAATCATCAGCTTTATCAACAAATAACCGGTTGTAGAATACTACAACCGGTCCCAACTAAACCAATAAAAAAAAATGAACTACTATTCGAGATTTAAAGCATTTACATCAATAATGATGATGACTTTTTTAGTTTTAGCTTCAAGATCATATCTTGTTGGGTTTGCTAACTCAACGCATAACGCTACTTTTTTACCTGCAAAGGTTTTTAAAGTGGGCTTATCAATAACCAAATTGAAGCTGACAGAAGATTGTCCCGCAGCTAAAGAAACGCTTGCTGGCAAAGTGTACGCTGTTGATGGAAGTAGTACGAAGTCCGATCCATTTGAAATAAGCTGGTTAATGGTATCTGGTCGGGTGGTTATATCAACCGTGAATGGCTGAGTATCCGCTTTTCCAGATTTTGACACTCCTAAAAACACCCGCACTTTATTTGCTGTTTTGTCATCTTCAAAGTTTCTCGCTGCGCCAAAATTAACGCCACCGGGCACATTATAATTGTTGTCTGTGGTGCTTGTTGAAAAAGATTGCGGAATATAAACGTTCTCAATCCCCACCTTTTCTTCACTTATATCTTTTTCGCAGGCAACAAAAGTTGCGAGAATCAAAAGAATAAATAGACTGTTTAATCGGTTGAAAAGTATTTTCATAACTATAATTTATTAAATTTAATAACCTGGATTTTGAATCAACGTACCGTTTGAGTTCACAATTTCTGTTCTGCTAAACGGATACAGATAGTTTGCAGTTGCATCAAACGTTCTGGTTGCAACATTTACTTTTTCGTATGACCATACGTTAGGGTTTGAAGGAAGCTTGGATACTTTAACCCCAACAATTGGTTGGTTAAGTACCGTCTCTGCATCTTTCCAACGCAATAAATCCCAATAACGGTGACCCTCAAAAGCTAACTCTATGCGTCTTTCATGCTTTACCGCTTTTCTAAAACCGAGTGTTGAAGTTGTAGTTGCAACATCCACGACCGGCATGTTGGAACGGGTTCTAACCTCGTTGATAGCCTGTCTGGCAGTTTTTGCGTAGCCGTTGCTATTATCAGTACCATAAGCCTCGTTCATTGCTTCAGCATAGTTCAATAACACTTCCCCGTATCTGAACACTACCCAATTGTGCTGTGCAGTTGCGTTTTGAGTAAGATTAAGGTTATCGTTCATGAACTTTTTTAGGTAATAACCAGTTTTACTGGCATTAGCTTTAGTCATATCATCTGTCCCTCCTGGAGCCTGATCTATTGTTCTGCCGTTCCAAGTTGAGCCGTTCGTTACTACCGTATTTGCCAAGCGTGAATCACGGTTTGCGTAAGGGTCATTAGGGTTTGGAACTCCATTGTATTCATAAGCGGCGACCAAGTTGTCTGTAGGAGAAATACTGCCCTGACCACCGGGCGTAGCTATTGGATAATTTTCCCGTTCTAAAGTGTTGTTTACTTGCCTTCTAATAGCAAAAATGGTTTCAGGACTAGTTAAAGTATTTGCACCTCTAAAGTATGAGCCGTAAAACTGATTTAATGCCAAGTTCAATCCTGGCGTGGTCATCAACTCGTTGCTAGCGGCGGCTGCTCTTTTCCATTTTTCTACATCGTTGGTTGGATTATGCAAAGGACTTGCAGCATACAACAATACCCTGGCTTTTAAAGCCAAAGCCGCTCCAAGCGTGAATCTCCCATCGTTTGCTCCAAAAGCTGACGTTTTCCAGTTTACTTGTAAATCGTTCTTGTGATCATCAATTTCCTTCACAATATATTCTACAACCTCTTCGTAGGTTGATTTTGGAATATTAATTGCACCAGATTTCTGAAGGGTTTCTGTAACTATGGGAACACCGCCATATCTCTTTATTAATTCTGAATAATAAAAGGCTTTAGCAATGTGTGACTCTGCCTTAAACCAAACAATATTCTGTTTGTCCCGAGCGATTATATCTGCATCATCAACAGGGTCTCTACCTATCAAAATAAACCTGTCAGAATCTTCTGAATAATCAACAAAATTATTGGCTGCCCTTATTCCTTCGTAATAAGCTTTATAAATAAAACCTTCTGGGTTTAAAACTTCGCTGATTAAACCTTGGTTGAAATACAAAGCATTGTATGACGGAAGGTTATTTTGAGCTTCATCACTAACTGTTGCAAATAAATTGTTATCAATTGCCGTAAACCCATCCCTTAAAGGCGTATAAAAAGCCCATGCGGAACCAACTAAAGATCCTGCACTGGTCAAAATGGTTTCGGGTGTTTGAAACGTATCTAATTTGGTATCTAAAAAATCTTTATCGCATGACACAAATAGCAACGATACACTGGTTGCAAGAGTGACTATATATTTATATCTCATATTCCTCATTTTAAATTAATGATTAAAAAGTAGCTACTAAACCTAAAGTATAAGACTTGATTGTTGGGTAGCCAGATGTAAATTCAGGATCTACGTTATAATCGTCTTTCAAGTCGCTCCAGGTTAAAGGGTTGATGGCGTTTACAAACAATCTTAAGTTTTGCATTTTAATTTGCGAAACAAATTTCATGTTCAAATTGTAACCCAGTTCTGCGTTTCTAAGACGTATAAACTTGCCGTCTTTAACCCAAAAAGAGCTGTTAATGTAATTATTGTCATTGGAGTTGGTAGACAACCTTGGGTAAGTAGCAGTAGCTCTGGTATCTATCCCCTCGTTAGGATAGTATGCCCATGCTCCCTCAGCTATTTCATAAGCATTTCCATTATTAACAAACGCTATATTTTGTGCTCGTAAAAAAGAGTTGCCTAATAAGTTTACGGAATTTCCGGCAACACCTTGAAACAAGACAGATAAATCAAACCCTTTGTAATCAATTGAGCCTCCAAAAGAGAAGTTGGTAGTAGGCAACATAGACTTTCCTATCTGTGTTACATCAAGCGCATCAATTTTACCATTGCTATCCAAATCCTTGTATTTTAAATCTCCAGGTTGAATGGCGCCGAAAAGCGGCGTTGAGAGTCCTGCTTTTAATGTACCATCTGGGTTAAACTCTTCAAGCTGGTAAAATCCATCGGCAACTAAACCTATTTGTGTACCAAAGGGTCTTCCAGTTCTAGCGTTGTAAGAGAAAGCTGGAGCTAACTCGGATTGAAAGTCGATATTGTTTTCATTAAACGAGAACATACCAAACAATTGGTAGCCTACGTTTTTTGATTTACCGTTGTAAGTAGCAGAAACTTCTAAGCCTTTGTTAGTCATTTTCCCGATATTATCAAAATAGGTAAATTCGCCGAAATTGCCTGGTATCGAATTATCTTGGGTTAAAATGCCAGTGCGTTTATCTAAATAAGCATCTACCGTTACATTTAACCTATTGAATAAAACTAAATCTGTCCCTACGTTGTACTTCAAGCTTTCTTCTGGACCGATATTTGGATTGGCCAAATATAAAGGACTTAAGCCCCCGTTTCCAGCAGGTGTACCGTTACCGGTATAGTAAACACCACTAAACCCGAGATATTGTTGAAAAAGATAGCGTCCGCCAGATCCATATCTGCCAGGACCATCCGCCTTATCTGTTGCAGATTTACCTACGGAAGCTCTCAACTTTAATTTGTTAATTGTAGTATTATTGATCAAGAAGTTTTCATTTGAAATGATCCAAGCTCCAGAAACAGATGGATAAAAATGAAACCGGTTACCTTCTGCATAAGCATCTGAACCATAGTAAGAAAAGCCGAACTCGGCTACGTAACGTTTATCAAAACCATAGTTGACCCTACCGCTAATATTCTGGTAATTCACTTCATAACCAAACAAACCTTCACCATTAAACATGGATTGATGGTAATTAACTGCAGAATTTAATTCGCCTTTGCCGAAGATGCCATCATAGCCAATAGTTGCGACAAACTGTCGCCAATCTTGCTGAGATGCGCCATTAAGATCTGAAGGCGAAAGATTGGTGTTTTGATTGGTAGTGGTGGTTACGCCACCGTTGAATCTTGCATAATCTCTAGTTTTATTGTAGGTGCTTAAATCATAGCTATTGAACGAAAATGCTTGATCTGCATACAGTCCTTTCGTAATAAAATCTAACTTCTCTCTTAATCCAAAATTGCTTTGCAAAAATCTGGTACGGTTAGATTGCCAGCCTAAAGCAGTAAGCGACCCCACTGGGTTGTTTGGGTATAAAGCTGTTCCGGATAGGTTGATGTTATTTACATCATCATAAACTGGATAAATGTTAGAAGGATAGCGATACAAATCTGACCAAAGCCTTCCGGTGGAGAATCCACCAGTATAATTAGGTGATCTTCTGTCTTCCAAACGTCCGTTTAAATCAACACGGGCCTCAAAAATGTTACCCAAATCAAAATCTAAATTAGCCCGTAAATTGTAACGTCCAAAACTTTGATTGGAAGTGCTATCCGTATTGCTGACATTGTAAAGCCCCTGTTTGTTGGCGTAATCAAACACAATATTGTATTTAGCCCGTTGGTCTCCCCCAGAAAAAATAAGGTTGGCATCTGTATATGGTGCATTATCTTTAAGCGTTTGATCAAACCAATCTACATTTATTCCCGTACCGTCTTGATACGCTGCTAATTGAGCAGGGGAATAAGTTGGTGTCCATAACCTTCCGTTATCATTACTTCTTGCTTGGTTGTACAAATTAGCAAAACGATAAGAATCTAATGGTTTATTAATATCTATTGCACTTTGTAGCCCAGTTCTTGCCTTAAAGGTAATGGTGGATTTACCGTCGATACCGCGTTTTGTAGTTACCCATAGTACTCCATTTGCACCTTTCATACCAAATGTGGCTAAAGCAGCGGCGTCTTTCAATACTGATATGCTCTCTATTTCAGAAGCTGACAAATAATTGAAATATTCTGCGTTTACTTCAAAACCATCTACAAAAATAGCTTGAGTATTGTAACCATTACCATTAGTGAATCCGTAAGTACCGATACCACGAATATTTAGGTTGGTATCTTCAAAACCGGGTTCGCCGGATGTTTGCTGAACGTTTAGCCCCTGTAGTACCCCGAATAAAGAGTTGGAAATACTTGGCGATGGGGTTTTATACAATACTCTACTTTTAACCGTTGAAATTGCCGCAGTTGATTTGTCTTCCGAATCGTTGAAAAACCGATTGGGAACGCTTTCTTTTGCTAATGTACCCGTCTGCTTCGCTAACGAATCAGCGAATAAACTTACCTGTTCTTGCGCTTTTACTTGCAAAGTAAGCAGTGCAAAGGCAGAACAAATAAGTGTTGCTTTAATTTTATATAGTTTATGCATTTAAATATTCTCTTAGTAAAGTAAATAGCCTGAATTTAGTAACCTGGATTTTGAATAACAGCGTTTTTGTTAACTTCATCCTGTGGGAAAGGTTCAAGATGCATTTTATCATTCCAGTACGCATTATAAGGGGATACCATATAATAGTTGACCAGTGTTGATGGTAAACTTTTGTTACTAGCCGTGGTCAACAACCACTGAAATTCCAATATTTTACCCCCAATAATTCCGTTGCCCAAATCATCAAGCAACCAATGCTTAACATCAAAATAATGTTTATTTTCATCGTAAAACTCGACTGCCCATTCGCGTTGAATAAGTTCTCTTAGCTTAACTTTATCAGTTTCAACTATACTTGGTAAGCCAGCTCTGTTGTGAACAATATTTAAATTTGTTAACGCTAGTGCTGTTTGCCCAGTCTCATTATAAGCTTCGGCTAAGTTTAAATATAATTCAGGAACACGAAAAATTGGAAACTGAAACCATAACCTTCCCCCGGCGCCATAATAAAACTTGGTGGGCCATGCAACCCCCTGCCCGTAATCACTGGAGTTTGGGAAAACATCTCTGGTACTATAGTTACTGGTATGCACTCCCCAATTGTTAAAACCCCATCTGCTATCGTTCGGATTATTTGCCGCTTGTATGCCTGGTCCTGCAAAATCTGCCCTAAAACGAGCCTCCATTTGTCCGAAACGAGTGATATAATCTGTTCCTGGTCTTGGTGCGGGATCCCCAATTTCTGGCCAGTCTTGCTCCGTACCATCGGCTTTTAGGTAATTGGGCAAAAAGTTACCTAATAAGCCGTGTCTTTGGTTGTTAAATTTAGTGTCTCTCCAATAGCCTGATAAATTACGATACCTAGCGGCATTATTATCCTCATTTTGAGAGGCTAAAATTACCTCCATGTTTCCTGGAGTAGAGGTTGCCGTACCATAATCCGCCAGCGCATTAGTGTTTGGTATATTTATACCCCCCCCTGTATTTAAAATCTCGTAGCCGGCTACGGATGCTTCAGTTAATGCGGCTTGCGTGGCTGCGATAGCATCTGTCCAGCGTTGTTCACTATAAGAACCATAACTAATTAAATTATTGTTTGCTCCTAAACTTAAGTACGGGCTTGCAGAATTAAATAAAGGACGAGCCGCAAACATCAGTGTTTGCGCTTTAATTGCCAGCACTGCACTTTTAGTTAACCTACCCTTTTGATCTTCAGACCAATTGTTTGGCAACACCGCAACTGCTTCGTCGCACAATTGTACAATGTATTTAACCGTTTCTTCCACGGATGCTCTTGGGGCTGTTAAATCTTCTGATGGCTCAAGGGCTTTTTTTACAAGCGGGATTCCCCCGTAAGCTTTTAAACCATACATATACATATAAGCAATTAAACCCTTTGATTCTCCTTTTACTCGCTCTTTAAGCATGCCATCCATATCAGGCACCTTATCTATGTTTTCATTAACAATCCACATAGATCTTACAATGGTATAAATACTACCATAGTTTAATACAGTTCTATTGGGACTGGTACCTCCGTTTACGATAGCATAACTAGGATGCCAACTCCAACCTCGGCCTCTTTCACCTCCTATGGTGCCTAACGTACCATAAACCAAATTGTATTCCCCAACGTTTCCATAAGTTAATCCACGGCGGTAACCGTTAAAAAGTGCCGCTTCTGCATTACGTTTTGTGGAGAACACCTTCTCCACGTCTAAAGTACCGGTGGTGTCCGGAACCTGTAAAAAGTCTTTTTGACAGGCGTAAAATAGCAACGAAACAAAACTAAGCGCTAAAAAATATATTGTCTTTTTCATAATATTAATTATTTAAAACTGAACATTTAATCCAAAGTTATAAACCCTAGTAATTGGGAAATAATAACCCTGATTATTACCATAATAGGCATTATTGGTATCTGCAGTCTCAGGGTCAAGGCCAAAATCTTTTAAATCATTTTTAAGTGTGAAAAGATTATTTCCATTTGCGTAAACGCGTAATGAACTAATTTTAAGCGACCGTAAAACATTAACATCTTTAATGGTATAGCCTATCTCTATATTTTTGATTTTAACAAAATCAGACGAGCGTAACCAAAAGTCACTCTTTAAAAAGTTTGAATTTTGGGTGTTTGTATTAATTTCCATACGAGGATAAGTGATTGCTTCTCCGTTAGCTACTTTTTCAGGAGTCCAAGCGCCATCTACCTGCCACTGGTACAAATTGCCATAATCTTTAAAAAATACGCCTACCATATTTTGGGGAAGATAGAAAGAGCCTTTAGCCGTTCCGTTTAACAATACGCTTGCATCAAAACCTTTGTAAGATAGGTTGACTCTAGAATTGAAAGCATACTGAGGAAGATTTGAGTAACCGATACTAGTTCTATCTCGCTCGTTGATGATATTATCACCGTTCAAATCCTTATAGCGGATATCTCCCAAGGTGTTTGCGTTACTGTTGAAGCTGTTAAATGGTCTGTTGGCTAATTCTTCTGGTGTATTAAAAAAGCCATCGCTAACTAAACCAAAATACTGATTTATTGGCGCACCAGTTAAGTTTTCCCATTCATTAGGATTTGAGGGTTCTGATCTAAAAATTACCTTATTTTTTGAGTAACTTATAGAACCGTTTATTCCGTAATTGAATTCGCCAACATTACTTCTCCAACCTAATGAAAACTCATATCCCTTATTCTCTGTTACGCCCACGTTTACTGAAGGAATGTTGTTTCCAGAAACTCCGAAACTGGCAGGGATTACGCCCACTCGTGATAAAATGTTATCCCTTTCTTCCTGATAAAAGTCAAGCACCATAGTCAACTTGTCTGAAAAGAAACGAGCCTCCAAGCCAATATCTGTTTTGAGAGAACGCTCCCAAGTTACCAACGGATTACCTAAAGCACCTTCAGTAGTTACGTTATATCTTGGTAAATGATCAACTCCGTTAGAAGTACCTATATAGTAATTACCTTGATTCTCGTTAAACCTGTTTGGCAAAAACAAATACCGTCTGTCTCGCACTTGATCATTACCAACTTCACCATAAGAAGCCCTAAATTTTAAAAATGTGATGTATTTGTTTTTAGGGAAAAATGCTTCGCTCGATGGCACCCAGCCTGCTGAATATGCTGGAAAAAAGCCAAAACGTTTACCTTCAATAAAGTTTTCAGTACCGTTATAACCAAGGTTGAATTCTGCCTGATACCTTTCCTTGTAGTTATAAGTTAAACGGTTTACCAAGCCCATTATACCAGAAGGTGTATTAAAATCATCATTATCTGGCAGGCTAAACCGGTTGGCTTTTCCTAAAATTAATGCTGTAAAACTGCTTCCGCCGATTGTTTTCTCATAATCAACTCCCAAATCAAAATATAATTTGTTCCAGGTACCCGTAAAACTATTGTCATTGAAACTTACTGCCGGAATAGTTCCGCCAAAAAACTGAAGGTCGTTAGGGTTTGTAGGATTTCTTCTTACCGTGTAAGTAGGGATTTGTGAACCTATGGTAATAAATTTATTGTAAGAATCATCATAATTCGCAGTACCCCTAATTGATAGTCCTTTCACAAAATAATCCAATTCATGTTTTATTTTGATACTAGAACTTAACAAGGTTTGGTTATATATACCTAACCCAGATTCTAAAAGAATGGATTGTGAAGTGTTCAAATAGGATTGCTTATCCCCCAATGGATTAACTGGAGTAATGCCTCCACGCATTCCCTGTACTTGCGTTATTAATTTTCCATCTATCACGCCCGGCACCAAAAAGGTATTTCCTTCTTGCAGAAATTGGATCATCTGCTTATACCTAAATGTATTGTTAAAAGGGTTAGTCCCGTATGCGGGTCCTTCCGTAGAACCAAACTGACCAGCTATATTTATCGAAATTGTGGTGTTCTTAATTGGTTTAATATCAAAATTAGACCTGAAATTTGAACGATCGTATCTTGAACCTGTGTGTGAACCATTCAGCTCAAAATCTTCTAAAATACTTCCTTGGTTAAAATAACCAAAAGAGGTATAATATTTTACCTTTTCATTTCCACCTCTAACGTTTAAATTATATTGTTGCTGCTTGCCTGTGTTATCAAACTGATCTCTATAATAATCCTTGTTACCATAGTAAAGTGCTGGAGATTGATTTAGTTGCGCTTTTTGATCTGCCGTTAAAAAAGCAAAGTCTCGTTCTACTTCAGCTGGCGTATAATCTCTATTGTTCTGAAACTTCCAAAGCTCATCATCTGTAAAAATACGAGGATTATAGATTTGATTATTTTCATTTTCGTCATAAGCTTTTATAGCTCTATTTCTAGAGAGTGCAAAATCATAAGAACTTGCAGAATTCATTAAATTTGTTGCTCTGGTGCCACCAAAATTGGTGGAGAAACTAATAGTTGGTTTACCTGAAACCCCGCGTTTTGTAGTAACTATAATTACGCCGTTAGCTCCTCTAATTCCATACACAGCGGTACTAGATGCGTCTTTTAATATACTAATGCTTTCAATTTCATTAGCATCTATTCCGTTTAACTGTTCGTACGTTCTTTCAGCAGCCTGTTCAACTCCATCAATTACAATCAGCGGATCTGAACTACCAGCGTATGTACCAACACCTCTAATAAAAATCTTGGTGCCGTTACGTCCTGGCTCTCCACTGGTTTGCAAACCACTAATACCAGGCGCATTTCCAATCAACGCGTTGGTAATATTTCCCACAGGTGAAGCCACAATATCTTTAGCATCAATAGTGGAAACTGCACCAGTTACGTTTATCTTTTTCTGAACACCAAATGCGGTTACCACAACCTCATTTAATGCGCTTGCACTAGGTGTAAGTGTTACGTTTACATTACTGCTTCTATTAGTGACTTTTATGGTGTAAGCATTATAACCCAAAAAGCTAATGCTAATGGTTCCGCCAGCATCCGGTATAGATAGTGCAAACTTTCCGTTCAAATCTGTAACAGTGCCAATAGTTGTACCCTGCAGTTGTACGCTGGCACCCGGTATTGGTTGTCCCGTTTCATCCAAAACTGTTCCTTCAATAAAAAAGTTAGCTACAGCATTGCTAAGCTTTGGTAATTCAAAAATTGCGCTGACACCTGCTTTCGTATTTTCAACAGTCAGGGCCATTAAAGTTAAAGTTGCCACGAGTGTTAAACACTGCGAGCAAATTTTCTGCATGCTTCTTAAAGGAGCAAAAAACTTCATATTTCTTATGGTTTAAGTTTAAAAAAATTGGTTTTGCCGTTACATGGGATGTAAAAGCGTTTTATTTAATTTTAATTAATTAGGGGTATAAATCTCACGACATCAATTAACTCCTTTCTTTTATAGTTTCAATAATTGGTTAGGTTTCAATAAAAGCATCTTCCACTTAAAATTGATGACGCTAAATTATGGAAAGTATGACCTTACAACAGGCTAATTTTGTACCTAAATAAGGCTACATATGTACACAAGTACTTCATTTACTTGGTTCTGGTGTTGTTTTTTGTGCTTTCGCTAAAAAACTGTAGTTGGATCTTTGGTTACTTTTATATTGTCATAAAAAATATAGTCCTCCTTGGTCGACTCCCATTCTGCACCTTGGCCACCTCTAAAAGTTTGGAACATTAATGTTTTAATCCATCCTTTATTTTTACCGCCGGTATTATCACCCCAGTTCACGGTATCGCTCGATAAAATTTCCAATCCATTGATCTTCACTTTTATTGAACCGTTAGCATCATAATTGGTATTGCTTTTTATCCGCATTTTAATAGTGTACCAAGTATCGTCTTTCAAGCTAGTTCCGTCTCTAGGGTAATCAGCGGTATTTACTATGTTCGTTCCGTACCTTCCTGGCATGCCTGTAAAGTATAAGTAAGGCTTAAAAATCTTTTTTCCGGAAGAAGTTTGGTTCCACATTATTCTTGCGCTACCCCCATTTCCATTTGTAGGATTGCCACCTGCAATCACATCTCCAATACCAAAGCCTACACCTAGCTTACCACCTGCTCGCCAGTCAAACCCTTTCGCAAATTTTATATCATAAGTTACCTCGTAACTGGTGCCATCCACAATATTAAACTGAGGATAAAAACCTTGGTTAACATCGCCAGGCATCAATTTAACACGAAGTGTTTTATCTACAATTTCCGCTCTGTTCTCTTTCCAGGAAGACACCGTTGTTTGGTAAAAATCTTGACGAGCATTTGTTGAAGTGTATGTTCCATTTGCATAATTATCAAAAGTGATCATGCCTGACTCAGCAGTTGGTGGAGTAACAACTGGGGGGGAGATAACTGGAGGCGGTGCTACAGGGTAACTTACTTTATCTGCTTTCTCACAAGAAACTGAAGCAGTTAAAGTGAAACCCATTAAAAGGTAGAGCAAAAGTTTTATTTTGAAAAAAGCTTTATTCATTTTTTAGGAGATTAAATTTTAATATATACCTCGTAATTTCTATTGAAGAAACCGAAAACATATTGTTATAAATGGTTAAGCTAATGTAAGAAGATGTGATGTTTTAGATAGATGACATTTGTCTCTAATATGGGATACATTTGTGCCAAATGGACAAAAACTGGTTCTAGAGCTTTTCTAGGGGGCTTGATTTCTTTAGAATAACTGATTTTTAACTAAAATTTGGGTGTCGGATTTTTATTGAATTTTACACCATTACCGTAACATCACTGGTTTCATTTTGGTTTAGAGTAGCTTATCATGATCTGTCATGTCCATTCATACTTAGCGTATTTGTGTTAATATTTATACAAGCAAGCAACGTGTACAAACATACTCTACTTTCGGTTCAAAAGTAGTTTACCCACTTTTCATCTTTTCCCGACCTTGTAATTATCGCCAGCCGAATCTAAAAAGCTGGTTTAACCAAATATAAATTATTATGAAACCAAATTTTAAAACCACGGCAGCGGTATGCTTACTAGTTGCAACAGGAATGATGTTCTCCTGCAAAAAAGACAATCAGAATCAAACAGTTGATAATACTGAAACTAAAGTTGATGGGCGAAAAACCAATGCAATTTTCGCAAACATTGGTCCTAAAACCTTTACTGAGGGAAACAACGAGTACACCGCTGCGGAATATGCCACAGATTTTGGAGATAATTCTAAAACTGTTAACTGGCGTTCGGGAAAACAATGGATTATAGACAATTCGCTTCGTGTACATTTGGATAATGGACATGGAGCTTCTAAGGGTTTGGTAGCTTTAAACAACGTATCAGATGGTACAGATTATGATATGAGTTATAGTTTTAAATTTGACCCTGCCTTTACTTTTGCTGAAGGCGGAAAACTAGGTTGGGGATTCCAATTTGGCAACGGAGCCAGTGCATGCGCTGTACCCACGGGAGGACTAGGGGCTAGCGTTAGATTGATGTGGAGAAAAACATCTACTACGAACCATGCAATAAAGCCATACGTGTATTATTACGGTATGCCTAACAGTCCTGAATACCATTGTGGCGATAACCCCCAAGGGAAGCAATACAACGGATTACAGAAAGGAATATGGTACAATGTATATATTCATGTCAAAAGCAATACTTACGGCAACAATAACGGTTACTTAAAAATATTGATTAAGAAGAGTACGGATACCAATTGGTTCGAATTGGTAAACAAACCTGATTTCCAGTGGACAAATGTGCATGATAGCAGAAAAATTACCAATATAACGTTTGATACATTTAGAGGCGGTGGAAACAGTACGTGGGATGGCCCTGCTGGGGATATTTTCTATGATAATGTAAAAGTAAATCAGCTTGCACAATAAGATTTAGTGCTTACCCTATTTACCACCAAAAAGCCAAAAGGCTTTTGGTGGTAAATATTTTATTTTTTTGATAAAAAGACGGCAGCAATTTAAAAATTACGCTATTCTATTTTCTTAAGTTCGAGATTATCCAAATAGATATAACCTATATTATCAGTTTTCCAATCATCCCCGCTTCCTCCTCTAAAGGTATCATTAGACAGTTTATTGATAAATCTTTTTGCATTATTGGCAGTCCATCTGATCGGCTGGTCTAGTACTGTGTTTCCGTCTATAGAAACTTTAATCCTTCCATCTTTTTGGTCGGCATTATTGCTTTTCACATAAAACCTTACTTTATACCATTTTCCCTTTTCTATACTTCCTTCTTTTGGGTAAAAAGCGTTTTCAACCATGTTGAATCCGCAGTTTTCTGGCATATCGTAATAATACATATATGGTTTAAACTTAGTAGTTCCGCCACTGGTGTACCACATTAACCGGGCACTGCCGCCGTTTCCGTCATTTGCTCTATCGCAACCGGTGTTGCCATCTCCTACTCTTAAACCGAAGCCCACTTTTCCGCCCTTACCGAAATCAAAATTATCATCAAACTTCACATCGTAAGTAAGTTCGTAAATAGTGCCTTCTTCTATCAAACTTTTGGCAACCAAACCCCCACTACCAGAAAGTGCATTAGGTAAAAGCGTAACCCTAAAAGTTCCATCTACAAGATCTGTGCGGCTTGGTGCCCAATCTATTATTGACCCAAAATCCTTTACTGCATTTCGATAGGAATAATAGCCTGACTTAGATTTATCCCAATCTAAATTTATGTTGGACTTTAAAGTATCCAACTTTTGCTTTGATGATTGGGCAAAAGCCGATTCAGTATTGGAAAATAAAAATAATGAAGCCGAAAATAGGCCCCATTTTACTAAACTTTGCTTAAATGTTTTCATCTGTTTTTACTTGATTAAATATTTGGTTCTTCATCCCCGTCATCAGTTTTAGCATATTCAGTTGGCGTATATCCAAATTCCTCTTTAAAGCATTTCCTAAAATAGGTTACGTTTTGAAAACCTACCATATAAGAAACCTCATTAATGTACATTTTATGCTGTTTTAATAGTTGGGCAGCTCTGTTTAACCGTATATTCCTTATAAATTCTACCGGGCTTTTGCTGGTAAGTGCTTTCAGTTTGCGGTAAAGGTTACCTCTGCTCATCCCAATGTGCTGACTTAAGTCTTCTACATTGAGTGATTCTTCGGCGATGTTATCTTCAATATATTTCAACACGCCTTCTAAAAACTTATCATCAAATGTAGAAATGCTGGTATTGGTGGGTTGCAGCGTAATTTCCTTTTGATAACGCGTTTTCATTTTCTGACGGTTTTCCAACAGGTTCCAAACCTTAGCATCTAACAAATCAAAGTTGAAAGGCTTGGTTACATAATCATCGGCACCGTTCTCTAAACCTTCTAACTTAAAAATTAGCGGACTTCTGGCCGTTAGTAATATCACCGGTATATGGCTGGTTATGATGTTTGATTTTAACTTGCTACACAACTCTATCCCATCCATTAAAGGCATCATCACATCACTAATAATCACGTCGGGCATACTATTTAGTGCTTCTTGCAGACCAGCCGCACCGTCAAAACTTTTAATGACGGTAAAATGTTCTTCAAAGCTTTCTGCCAAAAAGTTAATAACGTCCGGGTTATCCTCCACTAATAACATGGTAAACTTTTCGTTTCCGTTTGCCTGTTGAATTACTTCTTTTCTTTCTTTAAAAGTGTTTTGCTGTTTTAAATGATAGGATTTATAACTGCTGATATCCTCAGAAATCAGGTATTCATTATCTATCTCTTTATCTTGCAAATAACCTTTACCTAAGGGTATTTTAACGGAAAATTTGGTAAATCCTTTATTCTCGTTTGTTGCTTCCCTGCTATCAACTTCTATTGAGCCATGGTGCAAATCAATTAATTCTTTGGCAAAAGCCAAACCTACGCCAGTTCCTTTTATATTGGTATGGGTAACATCCAAAGGTTTAAATGGCTGAAAAATATTTGGCAACCTATCTTTAGCAATACCAACACCATTATCTGACACGGTTATAATTGCTTGCTTGTTTGTGCTATCTTCTGCTACCGAAACATCAATTTTACCGTAAACCGGAGTATATTTTATGGCGTTGGAAATAATATTGTAAAGTATTTTCTCCAAAGTATCCCTATCAAACCATAGCTCCAACTTATCATGTGGTGCAGTAAACGTTAGTTCTAAACTTTTTGCTTTTGCCAAGCCATTAAACACCACCACAATTTCTTTGGTAAACCTTACCAAGTTGCCTTTTGCTGCCTTTAGTACCGTATCATTATCATCCAGCTTTCTTAAATCAAGTAATTGGTCAATTAAATTGAGTAGCCTTTGGCCACTCCTGTTCATTAATTCTAAATAATTAGCTGTTTTGGTGTTCCCTTCATGTATGGCTAACAACTTTTGCAGAGGAGCCATAATCATAGTAATAGGCGTTTTAATTTCATGAGAAATATTAATGAAAAAACTCAATTTCTTTTGTGAAAGTTCCTGCTCTTTATGGTACAAATCTGTTTCATACTGCAATCTGTTTTTTAACCGTTCAGTGTATTTAGAATAGTGGTTGAACAGGTAAAGTAAAGCCAGAACTACCAAGAAATAAAACAAATAGGCCCAATTGGTTTTCCACCATGGCGGTGATACGGTTATTTTAAGCTTTCTAGGCGTGTTATTCCATACAGCACTGTTATTAGATGCTTTTACCAAGAATGTGTACTCCCCAGGCTCTAATCCTGTATAAGTTACTTCTTTTTGGTTTTTAACATAATGCCAATCGTCTTTATTAAGGCCTTCTAGCTTATAGGCGTAATTATTCCTTTCCGGAAAAATATAGTTGAGGGCTACGTATTTTATCGTAAAATAACTCTCATCATACGCTAATGTTACCTCATTAATATAATCTATCGCTTTATGATCTAGGCTGTCTGTTTGTTTGCTTCTGTCTTTGTTGAGGACGGCGAAATCGGTGAAAATAATATTGGGAATCTCGGTATTATACTTGATTTTATCGGGGATAAAGCTATTCAACCCGTTTATTCCGCCAAAGAAAATTTCGCCCGCTGTATTTTTGAAAGATGAACCCCTAATAAACTGGTTACTTTGCAAACCATCTAAAACGGTATAGTTAGTAGTCTCAATATCTTTTGTGGTTAAAGGAAACTGATCAGACTTAATTACAATTTTAAATATCCCTTTATTGCTACTTACCCAAAGGGCTCCATTGTTATCTTCTTCTATTGCGTGGATGGTATTATTGCCCAAGCCATTCTGTGAATTAATTGTGTAGAATTTGTTGTTTTTTTGGTCAAAATAATTCAAACCTCCGCCGTTAGTGCCTATCCATAACCTCTTTTTTGAGTCTATAAACAAAAAGGATACAGAGTTGTTGCTTAAGCTGTACAAGTCATTTTTATCAAAACGATAAGAGTCAATTTTACCTGTTTTCAGATCAATTTTGCTAAACCCAGAGAGGAGATAGCCTGTCCATAAGTTTTGCCCATCAAGCAATAAGCATGAGACATTACTTGAAATTAATTTTCCGTTGGCTACTGTGTAAGATTGTTTGATTTTATTGTCTTTAATAAAATGTAGCCCGTTGTAGTTGGTGCCAATCCATAAACCATTTGGCGAATTTAGAAAGCTGTAATCGTGGTTAAACTCAACATTGATTCCTTTTTGAATATCCTTAAACTCTGTGAACGTTTTGCTGGCGATGTCAAAAATTAAAACCCCAGCAGAAGTACCCAACCAAAGTTCATTTTTATTTGCACCGCTAAAGGCAACATCTTTTATGAAATTATACAAAACATTATCTGTTTTGTATTTATAAACTTCAACTTTTCCAGTTGTTTTATTCCAATAATTTAAACCTCCACCATCTGTAGCTATCCAAAACTTGTTGTTATCATCCCCTAAAATGCTGTTTACCTCTTTATTTGAAAGTGGATTTTGGTCGCCTTGTCTGATGCCTTTGTAAAAAAATATTTTCGCAGAATTGTAAATCAAGTTGATCCCGCCAGCATAGGTGCCCAGCCAAGCATTGCCAGATTTATCCTCAAAAATGCACTTTACGGATGGATGGCTTAAAGAGTTTTCTGCGCTTAAATTAGGAGAGTAGCCATAATTTGATATTTGGCCAGATGTTAGATTAAGAATACTGAGTCCCGCCTTTGTGGCCATCCAAATATGCTCGCTATCTTTGAAAAACATATCACGAACGGTATTGCTAAGTATCCCTTTATCCTTATTATAATTAAGAACTTTGTTCTGCTGTTTTTTATAAACAAAAACACCCTGATTTTCAGTAGCGAACCAAAAATCTTTGTTTTTTGATTGTTTAATGGATTGCACAAATGAATTGCTTAAACTTTCTTGAAGTTGCTTTGGACCATCTAAGGTTTGATGTTTACGGGGATTGTATATTTTAAACCCTTTTGCTAGGCCTAACCATAAAAATCCTAACTCATCTTCATGAATACTTTGTACACGTTGGTTTCTGTTAGTGGTTTTGATTTGCACCCCCACTAACTTATTACTTTGCTGATCTAAATATTTTAAACCTTGTTGTGTACCCACCCAAAGCTTTCCGGCTTTATCTTGCGTAATAGCGTAAACAAAATACCTTTTATCTACGGCGTCTTTAATAACCTTAAACTTTTCATTTTTAGGGTTATATAGATTTAAGCCGTCATCTGTGCCTACCCATAACTTTCCTGTTTTATCTAAAAAAACAACGTTTACCCTGTTGTGGCTAATGGTGGTACTATCTCTTTCGTTATGGGTAAAAACGGTAAAATTGTAGCCATTAAATTTATTTAAGCCACCAAGTGTACCTACCCAAATGATTCCCTTGCTATCCTGAGCAATTGAGTTGACCGTATTTTGAGACAGGCCGTTATCGATAGAAATATGTTTGAATTCTAAATCTTGAGCATAGGAGTCTTGCAGAAAGAAGATTAATAGAATAAAACACTTTAGGAATTTTATCATGGAAAAATTTGGCTACGTTTAATAGGGTACACCAAAATAACAAAAAGAAATAAGGCTCAACCAATTATTAATTATTTAAGCCTTATTTCTCGCAACTACCTCACACTTATTTTTTGTGAAATTTGTCCTTTATCAGTAGTAACCGTGACAACATACACGCCCGGTTGAAGTTCGGCTGGGATGCGGAAACTATTTTTTCCTTTTTGGATTTTTAATCTTGCATCTGCCACCTGCTGACCAGAAAGTGCTATTACATTAGCCTTTCCGTCAATAATTGCCGGTGAGTTAATGGTCACGATTAAGCCAGTATTACCTTGCAGTTGATTCACCAACATGCTTAGGTTATCAGCAAAACCAAAATTTACGGCTACTGTTTCTGATGAGGCAGATTTGCCATCAAAATCTACCTGATTTAAACGGTAGTAGTTAGCACCAAACTCTGGGCTTTTATCTGTAAAAGTATAATTGATTTTACTGTTGGAATTTCCGTTACCAGTAACTTTTCCGATGCTTGCAAAATCGGTTCCGTTGCCAGAACGCAGAATATCAAAATGCGAATTGTTTTGTTCACTTAAAGTAGCCCAGTTCAGGTTTACGTTATCGCCTGATTTTTTAGCACCAAAGCCAACCAAATTTACAGGTAATGTACCTGTACCTACTGCAGTGCTACCTTCTGGAACAAAGGTTACACTTTTAAACAAGGTATTAGCCGCGGCAGTAGCAATTGTAGTAGTTGTGGTTGCAAAAATAGTATTTGGCGGATCATTTGTTGGGTTTGACGTAAGATAACTATCGGTAAACGTTAACAGTTTAGAAGTTTCTGTACCGGTACCGTCATGTCCCCAAGTTGTTGCGTAAACATCAACTAGGGTGTTGCTTCCAACTACTCTGGCTTTGGTAGTTAAGCTTTTTATCTTAGCAGTTGCTGCCTCAGTAAGTACACTGGAAAATGCGCCTATTCCTCCTCCACTAAAGTTAAGAAAATATCTTCTGATAGCATTAGAAGCATCATCTACAACATATATTAAAGTTCTGTTGTTTACTGTTATTATAGCTATTTGATTAGCCGTTATTGCAGCTGGGAAGTTTGTAGAAGTAGTAAAAGTGGTAGAAGCTGTTGGCAAAGGCGTTGCATAAGGTAATTCAGTACTTGCCGTAGCGGATGCTACGTACAACCTGTTTGCACCTAATGACCCACTAGACCAGGTTTTGCCTATCGTCAAACTTTTTGATGCGTCTTGAGCTGTAGAAACCCTAGTGCTGGTGGTAGCACCCAACGTGGTGTACTGAATTCCGTTTTGAGAACCGTTGGCCCAAATATTGGTGCCATCAATTACAGCAGAACGAGGGCTTCCTAAACCTGTGGCTGCATCGTTAGAAAGTGTAGTTTTACTATTGTAACTTCCATCTGCAGCTATTACGCCTACAACCAAACCGTTCCCGGTAGTAGGAACTGCGCCACCAATAGCTTGGTTATAGCCAAAAATAGTCAGGTATTGACCGTCTGCTGATAAGGTAGAAATTCCTTCATCCACATAGTTTCCAGTCGCATTTTTTCCTAAGCCAGTAAGCTTTAAATTCCCTGAGTTATCCGCTACGGGGACTACCCTGCTTTTTACCAATACACCTGCTGGTGTATATTCGTCTATAAAAACCGGAACTGTAACGTTATTTCCTAAAGCTGCAGCACCGTTTCCATAACGATACACTGCCAGATTACCTGCTGTAAATGATTGTGCAGATACATACAATGCTCCTAAAGCAAAGCCTAATGTTATAAGTAACTTTTTTTTCATGATGTTTTAAGATTAATTAAAAGATATATTTACTTGTGTTGTTTCTCCTTTGTGTAAGTTTTGCGGTAATGCGGTAGCTTGTTGCTTATCTCCGATTTGCCAAATTGCTTTTTCTAGTTTCTGTGTAGCATCTACAATAGATACAAGCCATCCGTTTTTACTTTTTTCAACGATATACAAACCTGGTGATGTAAATTTTAGCGATGGAAAAGACTTTGCTTGTACAGCAGTTGGTTGGTAAACTGCCAACATCAATATAGTGCCATTGCTTGATGCTATTGCTTGTGCTTTTCTGTCGTTTTGTACAATGATGAAATCTGGTTTCAAAGTTTTAAACTTTTCAAGAGTTACATCAGGAACCAATGCGTAGGCATAGCTACCCGTTTTTGATGATCTATCGTGTTTAATGTCTAGGGTAAAAACGGGCTTAGTGATAGGCTCTTCTTTATCATAAACGAAAGCAATATCGCCCCAGCTACCTATTTGGTTTATTGATGAAATGGAAATATCTGACGATTGAAGATTTAGGTATCCAATTTTGTTGTGATGCACCCACTTTATTGATTTAGAACGCCACACCGTATCCTGCAATTCGCTGGTTTTACCATTGTAAAAATATACAGGGCCTTTTAAATTAGTTTGGTTTATGGTGGTAAAAATAGGTTGCTTTAAATCGCTATAGATATCTGCGCCTAAGCATACCAATTTATCATTTAACCAGAAGTACGCTTTATTCCCAGTTAATGAGTCTCTATTTAATTGATAAGCTGTTACGCCATTTTCTCCGCTTACAACTCCTCCTGTAAAATCTCCTTTATTTCTGTAACCCGAATAACCTAAAACTTCTAATGGTGCTGATGTTTGAAAATTAGTGACACCGGGCAATTTTTTCCAGTTTAGGTAAGGGAAAATACCTTCGTACTCGTCCCCATCAACATGTACAAAATAATTGCCGTCTCCTAAAAAGTAACCTTTTAAATTTTCACGATTCACCACTTCTGTAGCTTGAACCCGGTTAGATGACATCTTTAACGTTGCAAACCAGCTGGGCGAGCGGTGCACCGTCATATCTGATCGCCAAAAATGCTTTGTCCCGTTGAGCTGAGGTAAAAACTGCGGACTATAATTTCTCGAGATAAAATCTTTATACTTACTTGCGTTTGCGGGATCTACAAATGTCATATCAAGCATTGAGTATGCTAGTGCCAAAGCTTTGCTTTCATCTACACCCTTAAAAAATTGTCTTCCAAAAGAGTTGATGTCAAAATATCCTTTCCAAACAATCCAGTTGTATCCTTTAAGCATTAAATCTCTTAGCACTCCCAAACGCTCATTATTTACCTGTAAAGAAGTTCCGGAAAATACTCTCGACCAAAAACTCAACGTATTTACAAACGATAATCCGTAATTGCCAAATTGTTGCTGAGGCCCATGTTGATGAAAGCTGTAATCAATCTGGATGCCCTCTTCCCCAGATATTTTAAGTTCAGATAATATAGCTTCCCTTGCAGTTTTAGCCAGATTTTCGTCTTTCAATAAAATAGCTTTATATAATACGTTGCCGGCCAGCCAAACTTTGTTTTGACCCGTCATTTTTATAGTGGACCGATTTAAAACAGCAACAGCTCCTTTAATTTCATCTTCGGAAAGCTCGGCTTTAAGCATGATAAAAACTGGCCCTAAAGTTTTAGGAACCCCAATCTCGTTATACCACCAATTCTTACAGACCAAATTCGCATCAAACCAAAAGTTTAGTGATCGATGTAGTAATTTTTTGAGGTCGTTTTGCAAATAGTATTTTGAGCCAGAATTTTTGTAGAGCGAGGTTAAAAGCAAAATTCTTTCTGCATGGTTTTTAGGTTCCCAGCCAGATGCTTTGGTATCAGCGTAATTAATGTCGTCCCACTTTCCGGTAGCCATATTAAAACTGGAGAAAAGTTGATTCACATGTGCATCAGCCGGTATTTTTTTCTGATAAACCTCGTTGGTAACCATGTCAACCGCCTTTGGGTCTTGTGGCAGATTGTTAATTATGGTATCTAAAGAATTATAAACAGTATCATCTTGTTGATAATACTGTCTGATGTTGTTTTCTAATGTGCCAAACAATAACTGCGCATTACACACCGTAGAAAATGCTATCAAAAAGACAAAAATTAAACCTTTCATGCTACCTACATTTAAATATTAAGACCCAATTTTAAAATCTTTCTGGCTTCTTAAAAGTGCTTCCAAATAATAATAATCTGCGTAAACTATAGGCACATCAATCTCACTTTTATATGGAAGATGCCCTGTACTATGATCTAAAATAAATCCCTTATTGCCATTTTTATCTGATTTGTAGTACTTACTTAAACTCTTTAAAATCTTTTTTGCTGTTTTGTGATACTTATTGTTGCCGGTTATTCTGGCCAGCTCAAACAATGCCGACGAAGTTATTGCCGCTGCGGAAGCGTCGCGGGGTGCATCTGGTATTTTAGGATCGTCATAATCCCAATAAGGAATTAAATCTTTAGGGATCTTTGGATTATTGATGATGAAGTTGGCGATATGATTAGCCTGATCTAAATAGGTGCTGTCTCCGGTTTCCCTGAAACTCATTGTATAACCATATAATCCCCAAGCTTGTCCCCTTGCCCATGCTGATTGGTCTGAATATCCTTGATGTGTGGTGGTTTTAATCACAGAGCCGTCTTTAGGGCTGTAGTCGACCACATGTACACTGCTGTAATCTTTTCTGAAATGATTTTTTAAAGTATTGTTGGCGTGTGTTGTTGCTATTTTATAAAATGAAGAATCTCCACTAAGCTTTGTTGCAACAAAAAGTAATTCCAAATTCATCATGTTGTCAATAATTACCGGATATGTCCATACATCTTTGGCATGATCCCATGATTTTATTGTTCCCGTAACAGGGTTAAACCTTGTCGAAAGAGATTTTGCGGCGTTTAAAATTGCCGTTTTGTAAGTGCTTTCCTTTGTCAGTTTATATCCATGACCATAACTATTATAGACCATAAATCCTAAATCATGGTTTCCTGTAAAAAACTGTAATTCGCTTAAGTTCTCAGTAAACTTCTGCGCTTCTGTTCGCCACTTATTATCGCCGGTGTATTCATATAAATACCAAAGTACTCCAGGGAAGAAACCACTAGTCCAGTCTTTTGGTTCAACTATTTTTAGCTCGCTGTTTTCCACCGTACGCGGCGAAACTTTATCGGTTTCAACGGAGCGCTTTTCAGTTTCAACCAACATCAGGTTGATTTGATTTTCGGCAAAACGAAACTCTTTTTTGACGTTTGTTTTTTGGGCGTAAGTAGTAAAGCAACCAATCATCAATAAGATGACGCTTAAGAATTTTTGCATTTTAAATAAAGGATATAAGGTTTATCAATTTATCTCAGCTTAACACTTAGCCGATAAATCATATTGCTAAACTAGGTACACAGAAGCAAAAATTTAGATTACATATGTACCAGTATTGAGGGGTAAATGAGCAAAAGCCGTTTATTAACCTATTTAAAAAAGGATTTTCGAGTTCTTAAACGCAAAAAGCCCGACTATTTTAAGAGTCGGGCTTTAAAATGGGCTGTTTAAATTTTAATACTTTAGAATCTTACTAGTCGATTAAAATAAAGTCACTCTTTAACCTAATGTCATCAGATGCACTACCAATCATCACTTTAAATTCTCCCGGTTGTGCTGTCCATTTTAAATCATCGTTATAAAAAGAAAGCTTTTCTTTTTCGATATAAAATACAAGCTGCTTGATTTCTCCAGGAGCCAATTTAATTTTCTGAAAATCTTTTAGTTCTAAAATTGGCCTAACGGGTTGTGCAACTTTATCTTGAATGTATAGCTGAACAACTTCTTCGCCCGCATATTTTCCGGTATTCGTTACGCTTAAAGATACTTTTATGGTATCGTTTAGGGCTATTTCGGATTTGTTTAGTCTGATATCGCTGTATTTAAAATTGGTATAACTTAAGCCATGTCCAAATGCGTATTGTGGCGAGTTGCTTACATCTAAATATGCCGACCTGTAATTTGGGCTTTTACCTTCTTCAAACGGGCGGCCAGTATGTGTTTGTGCATAGTAAATTGGGATTTGCCCAATGCTGCGAGGGAATGTCATTGGTAACTTTCCAGACGGGTTGTAGTCTCCAAAAAGAACATCTGCCATTGCGTTTCCGGCTTGGCTACCCAACCACCACGTAAACAATATTGATTTTGCGTTTGTCGCGGTGTAATTAAACACCAGCGGTCGGCCACCCATTACCAACACAACTACTGGTTTGCCAGTCTCTATTATGGCTTTTACCAATTGTTCTTGTACGCCTGGTATATGAATATCGGCTTTGCTTTTTGCTTCGCCAGTCATGTCAAAAGTCTCTCCTACTGCCATTATCACAACTTCTGCCTTCTTTGCAGTTTCAACAGCTTCTCTAAATCCGGTGGTTACGCTATCATCAATGTTGCAACCTTTTGAGTAAAGCAAGGTGGTTTTATCTCCTAGCTTATTTTTAAGTCCGTCGTACATAGACACCGGGATGTCATCCTTTCCCCATGAAAGTGCCCAAAAGCCTCTCATGTCTTGGTTCGCTTTTACCAATGGGCCAATTAAAGCAATAGTTTTGGTGGCTTTTGAAATTGGCAAAATACCTGTTTCATTTTTTAACATCACGATGCTTTTTTTAGCTACTTCTCTGGATGCAACTCTGTTTGCCAAAGAGTTTAGCTCTGCTTTTTCTCTTTTTTCATCACTAAAAAGATAAGGGTTATTAAATAACCCCAACTCAAATTTCTTCGTGAGGATACGTTTAACCGCATCATTAACGTGATCTATATTAACTTTCCCCTCTTTTACCAGTTTTTCTAAATGGCCATCGTAAGCTCTCCCCTCCATGTCCATATCGCTACCAGCAGTGATCGCCATCCTTGCAGCCTCTTTCAAATCTTTAGCATAGCCGTGGGCTACCATTTCTTTAACAGAATCCCAATCGCTTACCACAAATCCTTTAAAACCCCACTCTCCTTTCAAAATATCCCGTTGTAAGTAGCTGTTTCCGGTCGCCGGGATTCCGTTTAAGGTATTAAACGAGTTCATAAATGTGGCTGCTCCGGCATCTAATGCCGCTTTAAATGGTGGCAAATAAACTTCCCAAAGTTGTCTTTTACTCATGTCCACGGCATTATAATCTCTGCCGGCAATTGCTGCGCCATAAGCGGCGAAGTGTTTTGCGCAGGCCATTACTGCATCTAAATCTCCCAGTCCAGTACCCTGAAATCCAGAGACCCTAGCTTTGGCAATTACAGAACCTAAATAAGGGTCTTCGCCTGCGCCTTCCATCACACGCCCCCAACGTGGGTCTCTGCCGATATCTACCATTGGTGCAAATGTCCAATGTATGCCAGATGCGGCAGCCTCTCGAGCCGATACTCTTGCAGAAAGTTTTATGGCATCCATGTCCCAAGAAGCGGCTTCTGCTAAAGGAATTGGAAAAATTACCCGGTAGCCATGTATCACATCCTGACCAAAAATCAGAGGTATTTTTAACCTCGATTTCATAGCCTCCTGCTGAAGTTCTTTGGTGATTTTTGCTGCTCTTACGTTTAATAAAGAACCTGCTCTTCCGGCTCGTACCTCCTCTAATATATTTGTGCTTTTTTCATCATCGGGTCCGGTTACGTCGCCTGCATTTAGTTGATTTAGCTGACCCACTTTTTCTGGGAGGGTCATTAAGTTTAAAACTGAATCGACCTTTTGTTCGATAGTAGTAATCTGTGCATTTGCAGTTAAAAAACCTGTTAAAAGTAGGATTGTAGATAGTTTGGAAATTCTGATGAATTGAGTTGTTCGCATAAATATTTATTTGCTTCTTTGGGTACGTAATTACTATGATTTAACTTTATCTATTTATTTTACTATTAACTTTTTTGCTCGTCTTATGCCATTTTGGTTAACTTCCAAAATATAAAAACCTGATGCTAAAACTTCGTTGTTAATTACTATTTCACTGCCTTTTTTTACCGTCTCTGAGGTTTTTTCTACGATTGTATTGCCAGATGAATTGTAAAGTTTAAAGCTAAGTGAGGAAACATCTTCTTTAACAATCAGCCGAAATAAAGGAGATTCTTCTGTTGCTGGGTTAGGGTAAACTTCCCAATCTTTTTCAGTCAACAAGCTCACAGAGACAATTTTTGAATAGGTGAAATCTCCGTTATTATCTATTTGTTTGATACGGTAATAGTTAGTGCCATTGCTTGCCTTGTTATCAATAAAACTGTATAGTTGTTTTCCTGCTCCATCTATAGATGCTTTTGTGCCTATGGCTACAAAATCATTTCCAACCAGTCTTTCAATTTGGAAAGAATTTGTGTTGACTAAACTAGCAACTAGCCAACTTAAAGAAACACTACCGTTGATTTGCTTATCTGCATAAACATTTAACCACGTTAATGGTAAGGTGTAGTTAGTTACAATGGGCGCTAATTGCGCAGTGGCCTCTGTTATCCCGTAAACTATCTTTTTAAGCAATACCCCGGTTTTATCAAATACCAAAACTACTGTGGTTTGTGCCGTAATAACATCCTTGTAAAGCACATTTACATCCGCAAAAAGATTGATCTTTAAGGTTGCCGCATCTGTAATTGGCTGCTCTGATAACTGCAATGCGTAACTGTAGTTGGTCACATTACTTTTGTTCACTAGCATACATGATATGGTATCATTTCTGAAAGACCCAAGCGTGGTTACTAAACTTTGGTTATTACTTGAGTAAATGTAGCTTCCGCTTATATTTTCGGAAAGCATTTTTTCATGGTAGTAAGATGAACGTGGTTTTATGTTAGCCCCAGATCCATCTAAGTAGCCTAAATCTCCTACACCTCTTCCGCCTCCACCTTCCTGCACTGACCATGGCGTTATTGTTAGGGCTTGTTTTTCCATACCTACCTTAAATGCATCTGCCCAATATTGCCCGTTCAAAAACGAATGAACGCCTACGCCAGCCACGTTATTTGTACTTGGATTCAAATAATTGATATTGAACTCGGTAATTGCCCATTTTAAACGATTAATACCGGTTCTATTATTCAAAATATCAGCATTATTCATCAACCCCACTAAATTATCTACATTATTAGCTAAGCCTTGTGCGCTTGTGACAACTTGAGCTCTTGTTTGGTTACCATCAAAAGGATAAGTATGAAAAGAAATAATATCGATATAATAATTTCCGTTGCCATCTTTACCCGTAATGTCATTAGTGCCGCCTACCAATGATGGATAATAATTACTGTTGTAATAAGCACACTCTGGCCCAACTGTCAAAATAGTTGGATCTTTTAATTTCATTGCCGATGCAAAAGATTTAATATAATTAGCTACGGTAGCTACATTTGCTTGTACAGAACCCAAATCTGGTTCGTTACCAATTACCCAGTATTTCACGTTTCTGCCTTTAGTGATGTTTACATACTCCACTAAACTCGCTGCCTGCGAGGAAGGAATATTCCCTCGGTTAGTCGCCACCTGAATCATTGGTTCTGCTCCAATTTTTCTGATGGAGTCTACCAATTCAACGACCTTAGCACCAGGCAACATTGCTCCTTCTGCCCAAGCACCACCTATTCTTACCATTTTTACACCAGAAGATTTTATGGTTGGCCATAGTTGATTTAGAATTCCGTTATAGGTTGCACCACCAAACTGACCAGTTGGTAACCAAGCATTTTGTCCCATTAAGTAACTGGATATCGTCGGTCTGTTTAAAAAAAATACATTTAAATCATCAATACGCCAATTATTAGTTGTACCTACAGCACCTGTACCATTCTCTCCATAAATTCGGATGGTTACGCTTGCTCCTACAGCGCCAATTAAGGGTAATGTAAATTCATTTTTATAAAGCGTCCAGTTGCTGGTTGAATTGATATTTACGGAAGCAATGTTAGCCGAGTAATTATCCAAACTTGAGCGCATTACATAAGCGGTTGGCCCCCCACTAGAACCTATTGACCTTGACCCAAAGCTTACACTTGCAATTTTCACCTTTTCTGTTAGCGATGGTGTAACAGTAAATTCAAAGTAAGACAAAGCTGAAATATCTGTAGCGGCATTGCCAGCTTTAGCGGCAGTTGTAATGTTACCAGCACCACTAGCGCCATTATATCCACTCGATGCGGAAATGGTTGTAAAAAAATCTGAAGTTCTGTTGGTATTGTTTGCTGTTACATCACTTGCGGAAAACCCATTTGGTACACCAGAAGTCGGGCTACCGTTTGCGGCGTTAAAATTGTAATTTAATTGTGCCTTCGTTGCGACATAAACTGTCGATAACAAGAATAAAAGTAAAAGTTTTTTCATTCGATTTTAATTGTTTAAGATAATTGGTTGTGCGGAAAAGCCTTGGCGGGTTCTCTGCTGATAAAAAGGATGTAATAAACTGCCAAAAACTACTACGCTTTTGGTCTAATCAAATGTCTCGCAATAAAAGATGATTGGAGGTGCGCATTTATGCCTAAATAGGTATATAAATGTATTTTTTGGGAAGATTATAATCCCTTAAAACAATTGTTAGGTTGAGTAATGTTGAAAATGCTCGTTCACGCAGTCCGGGATACCCGTACTACAATAAACAAAGTCCGTAAATCCTAGTTATTTCCAGAGGTTAAAAGGCTAACATCTGGTAAACACAGGCTACGAACTATAAGGATTTACGATTTTAACGTTGGATAGATAGTCGAAAGCTATTTAACAGGTATCAATTTAAAAATATAACCTGGAGATTCCGTTGCGATGTAGATGTAGCCGTTTGGACCCATCTTTACATCGCGTAGCCTGCCAACATCTTTAAGCAAAATCTCTTCTTCAACTATTTTACTGTCTTTAATTACAGACCGGTTTAAGTAGTTGAATCTTAAAGAACCTGAGAGCACATTACCTTTCCAATTTTTATATTTTTTGCCAGAAACAAAAGCCATACCCGATGGTGCAATGGACGGAATCCAATAAACTATGGGTTGCTCCATTCCGTCTTGCGCAACTTTTTCTGTTAAAGCAGTACCATCGTAATTGATTCCATAAGAAATAACTGGCCAACCGTAATTTTTACCTTTTTGGATGATATTAATCTCATCGCCACCACGTGGGCCGTGTTCGTTTTCCCAAAGTTGTTTGGTAAACGGATTTAAAGCTAAACCTTGCGGATTGCGATGCCCATGAGAAAATGTTGATTTTACACTGCCTTCAACATTTACAAACGGATTATCTGTAGGGATGCTCCCATCGTCATTTATCCTGTGAATTTTCCCCATAGCTGTAGTTAAACCTTGTGGGCCAGTTTTGCTACTCCCTCTATCGCCAACAGAAATATAAAGTTGGTTTTGCGCATTAAACTCAAGTTTTGCACCGTAATGGTACCTTGTTTTTGCGTAAGGCAATGCTTCAAATATGATTGCCGAGTTGGTCAGCTTTTCTCCATCAAAATTGGCTTTAATTACAGCTGTGGTTGATAAAGTGTCTTTCCCGTTTACTTTGTAAGCCGCATAAGACAGATACACCAAATTGTTCTTTTTATATTGCGGATGTACCTTAATATCGAAAAGCCCGCCCTGCATTTCTACCCAAACTTTTGGTAAACCGCCAATTAATTTAGGCTCTCCTTTTTTAGGAATCAGGTATAATTTATTAGAACGCTCTGTAACCAATAACTCGCCATTAGGTAAAAAACCAATTGCCCAAGGCACTCCTAAGTTACGAGCGACTGTGTCTAACTTGATGTTTTGAAGTTTAGATTCGAAAAAATTGACCTTGGTCTTAGAATCATCAAAAGTGTACCGATCTACATTTGCGATGGCTTTTAAAATATAATCTGCCAAATCGTATATTTCTTGGTCTTTAAAGGTGGCTTTAAAACTAGGCATTCCACCTTTTTCGTAACCGTTTTTTATCGATTGAAAAAGGTCATCTTTGGTTTTTCCGTGGTTCCATTTTCTATCAGCAAAAGCTTCTACCTTATTACCATGGCAACTGGCGCAATAATTAGTGTAGTTGGCTTGTACAGTATTCATAACGGAATCAGTGCTTAGCTGAACCGCTGAGGTTTCTGTTTTTTGCGGACCTAAATAACTGCCTAAAAACAGCATGGCTCCTATTGTAGGAATTACAAGTTTCTGCATAAAATTGTATTTGTTTAAGATCTGTTTTGAGGAATCGTAATTTCTACTTTTAAGAATGTTTTAGTCTAAAAAAGCACTACGCTAGGTGCTCTTTTTGCTTCCTCGTCTTTTGCCGAGTAAGCGTATTTTCTTAATAATTTACCTTTATTATCAAAAACAAACATCTGGGTAGATGCCGCTTTTATATCTGATTCAATTGAAGCATTAACCTCTGCATTAACCGATATGGAAATCCCTTTTGAAACACTTTTTTGCATCACTGTATCTAATGTTAAAACGAAATTGAAGTCCGTTGATTTACTTTTATTGAGCACCATTACAGAAACACCTCTCTTATCTCCCATGGGGATAACAGTAATATCTTTTTCACTATTAACATGGCTCAAATAGTTTTGTCTTATGTTTTGTGAGAGCATTTTTGTGTGGTAGTAATTTGAACGTGGGATATACTCTCCGTCAACTAAATCAAACATGCTTAAATCTGTACCTTCTCTATCTGCGCCACCTTCTAAAATACTCCAAGGACAAATGGTAAAAGCGCCTTCTCGCATCCCTAAGTCGTACATCTCTGCAAAAATTTGCCCGTTGTGAAAATTATACGGTAAAAAGTCTTCTCCTAAACTTTCATCAACTATCCAGTGTGAATTAAACTCGGTAATTGCCCAGCCAACCTGCTGGCTTTGTGGCCGGCGATCGTTTATTGGCTTAAGTTGCTGTTTCAGCCTTTTAACATCTTTTTCAAAGCCTGTAATGTCTTTAAATTTGTAGTTGTGAAAAGCTACTATATCCAAATAATGGTAATTTTTGTTTGGTACTTTTTTGGTTACATCTAAGTCGCCACCTAAAAGCCTGCTTAAATAACTTTCTTTGTGCGATGCCAAATCGAAACCCATAATTTTAGCTTCTGGATCGTACCTTTTAATTTGCGCTGCTATTTTGGTAAAATAATCAAACACCTGCTCTGGCGATGCTAATTGGTTATGATGGTCTGGCTCATTACCGATGCTCCAAAACTTAATCTTTTTGTTTAATTGACCATTTAAATAGGCAATTGTTTTAAAAGCTTTATCATCATCTTTCAACTGTCTGGGCATTTGCACAATAGGTTCTGCACCTACAGAACGGGCATAATCGATGTATTTTATTACATCTTTATGCATGAAACCGCTATTTTCGTAACCGTTACCACCAATGCGTATGGTTTGATACTGAACCTTTTTAATTTGTTTTTCAACTATGAAAATATCCCCTCTTCCCCAAGCGTTTTGACCAATGAGATAAGGACTTATGCTAGTAATCGCACTGTTTTTTTTCGACTTAACATTTTGCTGGGCAATAGCAAAATTGCCACAAAGGATCACGAGTATAAAAATTTTAATTGCTTTCATTATAAAATTAAGGGTTATTTTTTCTTGAAAACTGTTCTCCTGCTAATTTCATTTCATCAAACATTTCAGGCACTATCGGCATTATTTAAGTGATTTTATTCTTCTTTCCAGTTGATCCACGTAAAGTGATTTTGGCATTAGAAGAGCTCCTTTACCTATGCCTTCCGTAAAATCTTCTGGAGATGAATCATAAGCATATTGCTTTATTTTACCCGCAGTTGGCGAGGTTTTTACCGCACTTGCAGGCCCGCTTGTTCCAATAATATATCCCCACCCAAACTGCTCTGAATTAATGACATAAGGAGACTTCGCCTTATAAGCTTCGCCCACGGTATTCCAATAAACACTTTGCGTTGTTGGGTAGCCATGCATGTCTGGCAATGTACCCCAAGGCCTAAACTTCGCTTCCAAAAAGTCTTTATTTAAAGTAGTGTTGTCAAATAAATTTGACATGCTCAGGTGCATGTGAAAATCACTAGCTAGCGTTGAATTTTCTCCCCTGCATCGCAAAACAACATTTCCATTGCTGTGCATAGATTTAAAATCGTAGTTATGCCGACCGTAAGCAGCAAATGAATCTTTAATCAAACAGTCATTTGAAACCAAAATGTACATATAACCATTTCCGCCTTCTCCAAAATACTGGGTTTTTTGAAAAGAGCAGGAATCTACCGTTACAAATCTGGAACTCTGCAATAAAATCCCGTTAGAAACCAAATGGATATCATCTTTATTCTCGTCTGGCTTAAAGGTGCTTACGTTTTTGATCCAGCTATTGATTGCATTGTCGATCAATATCATGTTAGACCCATGCACTTCGTAAGCAGCTGTGCCTTTAACATTGAATTCCAAATATCCTAAACCTGGTAAAACCGATTGCTTGTTTGCGATAGAAAAATGCTCAATCCCAACTTCGCTTAATGCAGGCTTCACTTTATAAACCCTTGCATTGTCTCTCTTTTTGAGAAAATATTTGGTAGGTGCATCAACCTGTATGGTTTTTGCTTTTTTGTTTATCGCAGTAATATATCGGTAAAATATAGTGCCCTTTAAAGATGTCTCCCACAGGTTATCCATATCGTGTTCGGTAATAAACTCTTCGGTTACATCAGATCTTAAAACTACCCAATCCCCAACTTTAAAATCTTGGACAGATGAAACCGGAATTGTTTGGGTAGGCAGCAATAAATCTTCACTTATGCTCACAGATTTGCTTTCTGGGCTTAACCAGTTTCCGCCAGAGAGCGGTTTAGCTTGTATGATGGAAACGTTCCTCACATTAGCATTATCATTGAATATAAAAGTTTTACCAACACCAGCACCCCTCAACACCACATTGCTATAGTTTATTTTTATGGGATTAGCTTTGGTTGAAGAAACATCTATCTTATATTTCCCTGCTGGTAAATAAACCACACCACCGCCACCTTTACCTACGTCATTTAATGCTTTTTGAATGGATGCTGTTGCATCTTCTTTTCCGGTTTTATCTACTAAATAAGGGGCTTTGCTAACATCTACTATATTCTTTTTTATTTCAGTAATTGCCCGCTCGCCACGGCGATATCCGGCATAAGAAAAATCATGAAGAAATCTCCCTTCACTGTCTTGCATTCCTGGTTTCCAGTTTTCAGGATATAAACTACTTCTCCATTCCTGAGAGAAAACAGGAGAAAGAGCGAACATCAAAATAGCTAGAAAAAGGGAATTTTTATTCATGAATTTTAGCGTTTATTTCAAAATTATCTGGTGATTGTGAATTCTGTACTTTGCCTGATGTCTTCTGAAGATGAACCTATCATTACTTTAAAAGTGCCGGGTTCTACCGTCCATTCCATGTTTTTATCTAGGAGGGCTAAATGATCAGGGTTTAAAGTGAATTTCACTTTTTTGGTTTCTCCCGGATTTAAGCTTATTCTTTCAAATCCTCTCAAAACCATCTCATAAGTAGTTACGCTGCTTACCATATCCTTTAAATACAATTGCACTACTTCATCTCCTTTTACTTTACCGGTATTGGTAACCTCTACAGAAACTTCAATATCTCCTTGGCTTTGTGATTTTTCTGGACTTACCGATAGATTTTTATAAGCAAATGTGGTGTAACTTAAACCATATCCAAAAGGATAAAGAGCACCTACTACTGCAGTATTCCCAAAACCGTTTGGTCCATCACCCGGTTGCCCGTTGTGCGAGCCTTTTTTATATGGGAAGTTTAATTCTATTTGTCCGGTTGTTTTAGGGAAAGTAACAGAAAGTTTTCCTCCCGGATTATAATCCCCGAATAAAGTTTCGGCAATAACTTTACCTCCCTGTGCGCCAGGAAACCATGCTTCTAAAATGGCTGCAACATAGCGGTTTTCCCAATTGATGGTTAAAGGCTGGCCATTAACTAATACCATAATTACCGGTTTTCCGGTTGCCTGTAATGCTTGTATCAATTGAAACTGACGGCCTGGCAAACCTAAGCTAGTTCTTGAAAGACTTTCTCCAACTCTTTTTTCATCCTCGCCAACAACAGCAATAATCACATCAGCATTTTTTGCCTGAGCTACAGCTTGGTCTATTGAGGCTTGTTCTTCTTTGGTTAATGGCGTTGGAATAATTTCGCTTTCCGGCCAAGTGGCATCTACAATATCACAGCCTTTACTGTAGTTGATATTTACCGAATTTCCTACATAGTTTTTAATCCCTTGCAAAACTGAAGTCGTTTTATTGTTAGACGGACCATAGCGACTTAGTTGATAATTAGTTACGTCTGCAAGCGGACCGGTGACTAAAATGTTTTTAATCTTATTTTTATCAAGTGGCAAGGTTTGTTTGCTATTTTTCAGCAACACCAACGACTCTCTGTTTAGCTGGGTAGCAAAATCTTCATCTGTCTGTGTGTGAACTAATTTATCAGCAGCTTTAACATCTTTTACATAAGGGCTATCAAACAAACCTAATTTAAATTTAACCCTAAGTACATCCGCAACTCTATCATCAAGTGTTTTCATACTTACTTTACCTTCTTTTACCAATTCCCGCAGGGGTAAAATATAATCAGACGGAGGCGTAAAATTTGTACGAACATTTAATCCGGCCTCTATTGCCAGTCGAACGGCTTCCTTATAATCAGCAGCTACATGATGCTTGGTCAATAAAAATTCTACGGCTTCACTATCAGAAACAACATAACCTGTAAAACCGTATTGCTTTCTAAGAAGTTCTGTCAAAAAATACTTGCTTCCGGTTACGGGCAAACCATCCCAATCATTATAACTGCTCATAATTCCCATTACACCAGTTTCCTGTATCACTCTTTTGAAAGGATATAAATGAATTTCATGCAATTCACGAGGCGCAATGTGCGGATCTGTTCTGGCATGGCCATCTCTTCCACCTTTGGGCATGCTATAAGCCGCAAAATGCTTTAAAGTAGCAGCAATTCCGTTGCCTTGAATGCCTAAAACCATTTGCTTACCCAGTTCGGCCACTAAAAATGGGTCTTCACCATACGTTTCTACCACACGCCCCCAACGTGGATCGCGGGCTAAATCTAAAATTGGCGCATATATATTGGTATAACCTAAAGCTTTTCCCTCTCTGCCAACCATTTCGCCGGCTTGCCTTACCATGTTTTTATTCCAGGTACTGCCAATGTTTATCGGCGATGGTAAAGGTGTTGCCCTATCGTGATTTAAACCATGAATTCCTTCATTAGAGAAATCTACCGGAATCCCCATTCTGGTTTCTTCTACAAACCATTTTTGAATCTGATTAATGGCATCAGCATGTTTGCTGAAAGGAAAAGAATATTGTGAAGTTACCTTTGGATGAAAAGGCAAGCTGTTTAATTGCTCGTCTATATTGGCTATGCCATCTTTCCAAATCTCAGTCTTCCATTTGGCAGTTGGTAACTCATCTTTTAAAACTCTGCCGTAACCATATAATGTTGCAGTTTGGTTCGTTTTTTCTTCAAGCGTCATCAAAGACAACAGGTTATCTATACGCTTTTCTGTAGCTTGGGACGGATCTTCAAAAATGTCTTTTTTGCCGTTTTTGTTAAAATCTATCCATCCTTTTTGGTAAATGTTGGCTTTTTGGGCAAAAGAAAATTGGTTTAATGTTAAAAAAATAACTGTAAAAAATGCTTTTTTAGTAACAACTGAAATTAACTTCATTAATGGTTTTTTTTATTTTAAACTGGTTTTTTATTCATCTACTTTCAACTTGCTAGAAGCATGTAAAAATGATGGTTTAACAAAGGTGTAAAAGAAAGGTTATCGGTGGGGGTTTTTTCGTGTTTATTTAAGGGGACATTTATCTTTTTGTGGTGCTCTTACTTTTAAATCTTCAGAAAAATTTAACATTATCGTTAATCTGAAACCACTTTGAAACCACCACCAATATCCAACAAAGGTATGATGGCTTAAAATATTATTCAAAAATGAAAAAGTTCATCTCCACTAATAGTTATAAAGTCGAGATGAACTTTTCTCATAAAACTATTTAAAGCGTTCGCTTTTTAACAACTACATTATCCACCCACATCATTGTTTTGCTGAATAGATTGATTCGTCTATTATCAAAAAGATAGTAAGGATTCTCCCCTTTTGGCGTGTGACCAACATTTAGATTTAAGATAATGTTGTGAGGCCCAAAGTTATTTAAGTTAAGGTTCGAATTGGCGCTATTGGTATAATTGGCCTGCGTTACATTATCCACTTTGATGGTTACAGTAACAACACCATTAACGTTTTTCCAATATTGTTCATACTTGTGCCAACCTTCTGAAAGATTTTTTGGTTGATACTGTCTTTCGCAAGTACTTCCTAATAGGTTGGTTAGGTATTGCGTACCATAAAACAAATTACTTGCAAAGTGGGTTTCTCCATATTTGGAATAAGCTTCCATAATATCTATTTCGCCTTTTTTCGGCCATACCCCTTCGCCCTCTTGCACTGTCCAGAAAGCCGGCCATGCCCCATAAGTTTGGCTAAACCCTTTAAAGTTAGCACCATCTTGCGCAATTAATTTAATATTCGATTCAACAACATACTCCTCGTTATATCCTGGCTTAAAGTTAAAACCTGATTTAACATGCCCAGATCTAAAATTGTATTCCCCTACTTTTGTGGCAGTCAACACCAATACTGTTCTGCCGTCTTTTGTGTCAAGTACTGGCACCCATGACTCATAATGGCAGATGCCTGAATTATAATCTGCCCTTCCGCCGGTTTTTTCCCACTTATTATTAAATGAAGTTTGATCGTTAAAATACTCTCCAAAAACTGTTTGCCAAGCACCTACGGCTTGCGTTTTTATTTTCCCTTGAGCGTCTTCGGTTTGAACATTAGAAATAGATTCTGTTTTTTTACAGGCAGTAAATGGGATTATTAAACCCCCAATGGCTACAATAGCCAACCTTTTGAATTGCTTTTTCATTTTAATTTTTTTTAAAATTGGTGAACATCAAATTTTATTAAAATAGCCTGGCGACTAAATTCAATTATTGATGCTTAAATATTTAATTATATCTGCAGATGAACAAACATATCAGGTATAAAGATCAAATAAGGCCGTTATATGTTCTTAATTAGGGATGCAATTGTACCAGCAGTAATTTGTTGACAAACTAGCCGATATTTGGTAGATGCACTAAGTATGGTTTTCTATTAATTGTAAACGGATGACAAAAAACGTCTTGCATCTGACTTTAACAAACCGCTTAAAAAACCGTAGTTATTCCTCAAATCGGACAAGTAAATGAAACTTTTAAAATTATTTCATTTTTAAAACCTCGCTACCTGCAAGCAAAAATGCGCCTGTACCATAATTTTGCCAACTCTCCGCAGTTGCTGGGCGAGGATCAAAACCTATATTCTGTACGTAACCAATCATGCCATTTTCTTTCTGAGTTTTTAACAAAGAAGGCCAAGCTTTAGCTACAACCGGCTTAAAATCAGATGGATTTAGCAACCCATTATTAATTCCCCATGCAATACCAAACGTAAAAAAGCCACTTCCACTGGTTTCAGTATGATCGTAAGACTCTGGAGATAGCATACTAGCGGTCCATAAACCATCTGGTTGTTGCAGTTCTTTAACCTTAACAGACATTTCTTTGAATAAGGTTTCAAAAAACGGTCTGTGAATATAGTTTTTCGGCAAATCTTCTAAAATTAGAGCGAGGCCACCTAAAACCCATCCATTTCCTCGCGACCAAAATATTTTTTTACCATTTTTCTCTTTTTTATCGGTGCTTTCGCCCTTCCACAAAAAGCGGTTGTCTCTTGCAAAAAGATGCTCTTCTTTGTCGTACAGTAAATCATAGGTTTCTTTATAATGGGTGTACATAGCATCGAGCAGTGCGGGGTCATTGTTTATATTGGCAAGTTCAGTTAAAACGGGCGGTGCCATAAAAAGTGCATCACACCACCACCACAAAGGTTTGTCGCGTTTTTGGCTTTGTTGATAAGCTAAATGTTTTTTAAGAAATTCTTCAGTAGGTTTAAGGTTTGCACTTTCAACACCAATAGATTTTAAATAAAGATAAGCGTAACTAATTGCTACATCATCTGCGCTATTAATGCGAATATAGGTTTGCCAATCATTTCGCTCTGCCATGTCTTTTAAAGCCCTTAAAAACACAGGGTTATTTGTTGCTTCGTGAGCTTTTACCACTCCGGTATAATACGCTCCATTAGTCCAATCCATAGGCGATTTCTCAACAATGGGATTTGCTTCTTGCCATGTTAACGCTTTAAGCATCGCTTTTTCTGTATTAGCAAGCGTGTTATTTTTACCTACTTTTTTGGCTGTTTTACAAGCTTGTGTAGCAAGGATAGTGATGAATAAGGCGCAAATTAAAATCTTATTTCTCATGATGTTCATATTGAGATTTTGATAGGATTAATATTTAGTTATGAGTTACTTAAAACAAAATTTATTTTACTTGGCCTGCGGCGTTTTTCAAAACCACATTAGAAAGTATTGCAGTATCCACCACATCAGGAATATGGGAGCAAAAACCGATACCGACGTAAAAAGGCTCTTTTAAACTGAGTTTAATTGGGTCTCCCAATTGGTGCATAGGCTCTCCATTTAAACTGACGAACATTGAATAAGCGTCGCCTTTTTTTTCTATGCCGATACGCATAGCGCTTTTTTCTGAAACTTTAATTTGTTGAATCATTTCATTTTTTTCTGGTCTCCAAGCAATGTGCATCAAACCAGCACCGTGAAGCGCTACCATCGCTTCTTTAGCATCGTCATCAAGGCTTTGTCTAATAATTACTACCGCCTTTCTGTCAAAAAAACCTGCTGCATTCGGAAACTTGACATCGGCAGCTAATGATACATTACCAGACATTTTTTTCCACAGAAAACGGAATTCATCTCTGGTGTACCAAATATTATAACCTGCAGAGTTTATCGTATATTCTTTTGAAAGTGGATCAAAACTTGACGATCCCGGCACAAGCGCCGCACCTACATCGCTTTGACCGTCAAATATGCCAATATCCTTATTAGAAGTTTTTGTGTCTCGATGAAAATCTGCCGGCGGTGGAACTTGTTTATGTGTTGCAGATCCTGGAAGCGCCCAAACCGGCACAACCACTTGTGTTGATGCTGTTCTGGAACCGGTTTTGATTTTACAAGACGCAATACAAAATGTAAGCATTAACAGCAACATGCTTCTTGCAATATTTATAGTACCAAAATAACTACGGTAATTGTTTTTCATTTCTTTTGGTACACTTGAAAAGTTTTTCATTTTTTCGATTTATTGATAGGTTATTAATTTCTTAATCAGTGTCAGGCTTTCTCTAAAGTTAGGTGGCATAGCTTTTCTAAAAATAGGATTTTACATTCACTCTCATTCCAAAGTGAACCCTAATTTTTATTCCAACTCTTTAATAGCTCAATTACATATTTAGTTAAACAAATCTATATGGTCAAAAGGGTAAAAAGGAATAGGTTTGTACCCGATTAGCCATACATTCGTTCAATAATGGCTTTTTTCTGGGGGATTATGTTCAATTGTTGTTTTTTAGATTTACTTGCATTGATGGCATTCCCAAAACACAAGACTTTGTGAAGGCAAGGATATTGAAAGCATCAATAAAAGTCACTCAAACGGTAAAAACTCACTTTATTAATTGGTATCATAATAGCGAGTCAAGTTAAAAATGTTATTGTTCATCATTTTCATTTGCTTTAAAAGTGGCTTATAATGGGTTAAATCAGAGTCAACAATCCCTTTGTTTGAATCCCGGTTAGATGGATCCACCTTTAAATTATTGGGATCATTATCTTGGTATGTAAACCAATGCCAGCCTACGCAATTCTTGCTTTTTACCAACTCGTTCACAAAGTTTTGATAAAAAAGCCCTCTATCTTGTTGTGTTTTAACCACCCAGCCTGCTCCCGTTGAGTTTTTCAAGCCAGAATCCTCGGCTTTTGTGTACCATTCTGTAATTAAAAAAGGTTTTCCGCTCCATTTCTCCCAGTCCTGCATTTGAAGAGCATCTGGTTGCCACATCCTGTAATGGTTGATAGACACAATATCCGTATACTTACCCGCCACTCTAAAAATTTCTGGATTGGTTAACTCCTGCCTAGTTTGCTGGTTGAACCTGCAGCCCAAATACATATGATTAGGATCGTATTTTTTTAAGGCAGCGGTAACTTTTTTCATATAGGTTTCAAAGTAAAACCCAGAGAACGCAAGCCTATCTTCTTCCGTAATATCGGCGAGACCAGCGTCTTTGCTTTTTCTTTTATCGAGCCAAGTTTTAGCAGCAATATACCCGTATTCGTCTTTTGCCAATTTTGTTAAAGAAATATCCAAGGCATCGGTTTTCCAGGGAAGTTCATTATCCGAGTAATATCCCAACAGATATTTGTCGTCTTTATATTTAGCAATAGCTTTAAAAGCTTCATCGCAATAAGCATCAAATTCTGGATCAAAAACCATTGCCAAATCAAAACGATAACCTTGCCAGCCAGCAGTTTTATATTTTCCGCCAAAGCGTTTAATATGTTCACGTTTATAGTTTCCCATCGGGTTAACAATAATGGTGTAAACTAAGGGCTGTTCGCCCTCTCTCATCAAGTCCACGGCAGACCATGCACCTGTTCCATTAAATCCGTTCTTTCGTAAAAAATCGCTTTCTTGCTTACACCATTCTTCTTCAGATCCGTACTTTTTTTCCATTGCCTTTTGCTGATCATCAGAAGAAAAAGGACGGAATACCGCGACACCTTTATGAATAAAAGGATAGCCTTGGGGATCTATAATCCACCACCTATCTCCAATTTTTTGGGTTCTAAAAAAGCCGGTGCTATTTTGCCGGTTTACTTGCCAACTACCATAATTGTTTAGCGTAGGCTCTTCGCTGGCTTTAAAGTTTTTTAAAGATTTTAAAGTGGTTGCTTCATAGTTTACCCACAAAGAATCACTTGTTGACTTCTTAACTTCCACCAACTCAAAATCTTTCCCACTTTGTGCAAACGAAATTGAAACCAACAAAAAGCAGAAACAGCTTGAAAAAATTAATCGTTTTCTCACTAACTTAAAATTTATAATTGCAATCCTGCAAGAAAACCGTTGTATGCTGGTTTCTTATTAAAATTTTCATCAAACAACAATGGGTATTCTTTATTTCCATTTCCGCTATCTCGTAGCCAAGTTTCTTTGTCTGTTACGCCCCAAGTCGTAATTGCAAATTTTTGATTAGCCGGTAGCGCATTATACAGTCTCGCTAAATTTTTGTAAAAATCAGATTGTTTGATCCTATCTGTATCGTTGATAACGTAAGAAGATGAGTTGTTTACGTTTATTTTACAATCTGCCTCAGAAATATGAACCAATAGGCCAGAAGAAGCTAAATCTGCAAAACCGTTATTAATTTGAGATTGACTAGTGCTAATTCTGTAATGGAATTGTTCGCCCAAACCATCAATTGGATAACCTTCTCTCTTAAATCTAAGCGCCATATTTTTCATTGCTGTTCGTTTCCCTGTAGCTAATACCACGTTATAATCGTTATAAAAAAGTTTTACGTTTGGATCTGCTTCTCTGGCGTACTTGAAACAACGCCCAACAAACCCAATAGGGTCTTTAAATCTTCCTTGTATTTGCGACTCAATTCTTAAAGACCCATCGTCGTTAAATATTTCGTTAGCCACATCCCAACTTCTAATTTTCCCTTTATACCTTCCTACAATGGTTGATATGTATATTTTAACTTTATTTTCGAACATGACCGTATCGTAACCTGCGGTTCTTATCCAGTCGGGAAACGATTGATACCATAATAAAGCGTGTCCATGTACTTCTAACTTATTCTGTTGTGCAAAATTTACCAAGTAATCAACTTTTGAAAAATCATAATTGCCATCGCCTTTCCAAATAAAGTTCATTTTCATCTCATACTCTGCCGTGATCTGGTTAAATTCGTTTTTAACGGTGTTTGAGTAAGTAGTTCCACCTTGTAAGGAAGCTACTTTTACGGCAGCACCTATTTTAAAGTCGGCAACCTCAATAAGTTTTTTATTAATGGTAGCCGGCGGATTTACAATTGGCGGAACAGGTGCCGGTTTTTCATTAAGCGCATCTTTTTTACATGAGGCAACAGCTAACATTAGGCTTGCTAGGATACATGATAATAAGATTTTTTTCATGGTTTAGAATCTTTTTAGCTAATCAGTAAATGATTTTGGTTAGTTGAGATGCTAACGCTAAAACAAGAAATGATCAAAAATTAAAAATTATTAATTGGCTTTTAGTAATCGGGCAAAACCCTACTTATAACAAGTATGAACCTTTACATTTTATCAACAAGGATATTTACATCCTTAATGCAGGGCACAGATGTACCAAAGCAGTTGGTCAGCACATGTTGTGATATCAAATCAATCATATTGATTTGCATTTCGTAGTAAAACTTAGTTCATAGGCCGCTCAGTCTTTTCTATAAAAAGTACAGACTATGCGCTTCAAAAGAGCATAGTCTGTATATTATGATTTTTAGTTTGTGAACTTTTTGCTGATAGTTTCTGATGGTGTTTGTAATGTAGCCACAAATATTCCGCTAGTTAAGCTTACTGGCAAAACAACGTCGTTATAACCTTTGTTCAATTTGATCGTTTGGCTTAAGATCTTTTGTCCGCCGATACTGTAAATTCCGATAGTGGCTGAGCTTGAGTTTCCTGATAAAACACTCAATTTCACTTGGTTTGAACTGCTTGCAGAGTAAATCGTCATTTCGGTAGATTTAATTCCTGATGCTACTGCTATTATTTCAGATTTTGAAGACTCCCCGTCAAAATCAACCTGCTCTAGCTGATAGTAATTGGTGCCACTTAAAGGGTTTAAATCCAAAAAGTTATAACTCACAGTTTCATTTGAATTTCCTTTACCGGTGATTTTACCAACAGAAGAGAATTTTTTTCCATCTTTAGAGCGTAAAACGTTAAAATGTGAGTTGTTTTGTTCTGACGCTGTTGACCAGTTCAGTTGAATAGCATCATCCTTTTTTATACCATCAAATGATTTTAACGAGATAGGAAGTACGCCTGTACCTATTGCGGTGCTTCCTTGTGGTGCCAAGGTTACGCTTCTGAAAACTGTACCCGCTGGCGCAGATGCTAAAAGTGTTAATGTGGTTGGTGTTCCAGCAGTGGCGAGAAGTCCACCTGTAGCTTGTGTTGCAACAGTTTCTGAAAATTTATAAAGTCTTGAAGCTGCGGTTCCTGTGCCATCATTTCCCCAAGATGTTATGTAAAGTGTGAAAACGGTATTAGTACCATCTATGGTTTTAGTACCAGTAATGCTTTTAATAAAACCAGTTTCTGTAACTGGAAAAATTTTTGCGTTAATCCAATCATTTCCACCGCCGTTTGTAGAATATCTTCTTATTTCATTGTTTACATCATCAACCACGTACATTACTTTCCTATCGCTAAATGGAAATTCTACAACTTGGTTAATCGCTTTTCCGGCACCAATGCCACCTCTAATAGAAAATGTTTGAGATGTTGTAGGCAGTGGCGTTATGAATGGCAAACCTCCATTAGTACCAAGTGGCGCTACCAAATTATCAGCAAAAATACCCAACGTAGTTGGCGAGTTTTGTTCAACGCTAATCCTTGTAGATGTTGTTGCGTTTAACGTTGTGTATTGAACGCCATTGTTAAAGCCGTTAGCCCAAATATTTGTTCCATCTATAATTGCAGATCTGGGCGCACCCAAACCGGTTGTGGCATCGCCAGATAAGGTTGTTTGGGTATTTATAGAGCCATCTGCCGCTATAACGCCTACTACCAAAGCATCTGCCCCGGTTGGAGTGGTTGCGCCTACAGCTGCATTGTAACCAAAAATAGTGATATACTTGCCGTCTTGCGAAAGCGTTGACATTCCTTCTTGTTGATACTTTCCATCTGAGCTCAGCTTAAGCAAACCCGTTAATCCTTTATTTAGGCCCACTGCATCTTTTGGAACACCACTGCTTTTCACTAAGACACCAGCTGGGGTGTATTCATCTAAAAACGTAGGCACTAATTGCCCGTTTGTGTAAGCAGATCCATCGCCGTAGCGATAAACAACAAGGTTGCCCGCTGTAAAACCCTGAGAAAAGCCCATGCTGATTGTAAGAGCCAATGCTGATGTTAAAAATAGTTTTCTAATCATAATGTTAAGTTTAATAGTTATTAATTTATTTGTTATTTATACTGTTTTTCAATTTGTTGGTAATAGTTTTTAAGCGTGTAAAAAGCCAATTTCTTTTGCCCTGTATTAGATATTAAACCTTTGCGGTTCCAAAAATTTTGGTAAACCGAATGCGGTCTCCGTGGCGATTTAAAATCAACCAAAATCCAAGGGGTAATGCCTCTTAAGCCGTCGATCTTGTCTATTAATTTGAACTGGTTCTTATAAAGATTGTCTTGATATTCTTCTGACCAGCGAGTGTCTTTATCCGCATGGAAGCCAGCTAAAGCAGAGCCACCGACCTCAGAAATAATTACAGGCTTGTTGTACTTAATGTCCCAATCGTAACTAGATATTTCATCAGGAGTAGACCAATACCAGCCGGCGTACTCATTAAAACTCACTACATCTAACTTCTCGCCCAGTACATCATCTACATAAATGGTTTTATTTTTACGATGCAACTCTAGTGCAGCTGCTATTAAGCGGGTGCGATCTAGCGAATGCGCTTTATCAGCTAAATTGCCCATAAACTGGTTGCGGACATCACTAATTGGCGTTTCATTACCTACCGACCAGATGATTACCGATGCCCTGTTTTTGTCTCTATCAATTAAATCAGAAAGCTGTTTTTCGGCATTTTGATAAGTAGCAGGGTTTTCCCAAGAGATGGTCCAATAAACCGGCACTTCTGCCCAAACCATCAAGCCCATCTCATCTGCAAGACGAACCATTTTTTCGTTGTGTGGGTAATGCGCCAACCTCACATAATTACAGTTGAGCTCTTTTGCCCAATTTAATAACATTCTCAAATCCCCTTCAGAACGTGGCCTGCCCGGTATTAATGGGTTCTCATTATGGATAGATATCCCCCTTAAAAACACTGATTTTCCGTTCAACAGAATATCTTTTCCGCTGGTTACAATGGTTCTGAATCCAATTTTATCAACCACTTCATTTGTTTCCGTTTTGAGGTTGACCTGATATAGTTTTGGATTTTCTGGCGACCAATATTCGAGATTTTTTACAGGAAATTTGAAGGCGACATACCCAGAGGTGTCTGTTTTAACCGTCTGCTTAATCTTCGCTTCTGGAATGCTGATCACTACCGATTGAGATTTGTTGCTACCAGAAAGTTTCACAAAACCTTCTATTTCTTTCGCATTTCCTTTGGCTAGCTGAATTTTGTAATTGTTTATATAAGATTCTGGAAGTTCTGTTACGTAAACATCGGCGGTAAGTCCGCCATAATTCCACCAATCTGTATTTATGGTGGGTATTTCATCTTGCTTGCGAGTATTATCAACTTTTACAACAACAGAATTTTCTCCGCTTTTTAAAAGCCCGGTAACATCAAATTGAAACGGGGTAAACCCGCCTTTGTGCATTCCTAATTTTTTACCGTTTACATAAACATGGGTTTCATAATTGGAAGCTGCAAAATAAATAAGGTAATGTTTATTCTGTTTTGGTTCAACCCTAAAATGCCTTCTGTACCAAACAGTACCTTCGTAAAACTTTAGTTCTGGCGCTTGAGAATTCCAATCTCCCGGAACATCCAGCGTAGGCGAGTGTTCAAAATCATATTCTATCAAATCGCCTTTATTTGTCTGCTCTAAATCATCGTAAAAACCACCTTTTTTACTTGCAGATTCGTCAAAAGCTTTCCGTCTATAATCGTAGAACCCGTTTTCATAAGGATCAATAATGTAGTTCCATCTGCCGTTAAGGCTAATATTATTCCTGCTATCAATGTTTTGGATAAGCTCCTGAGACGAAACAAGGAGTGTTAAAAATAAAAATGGCAAAAAAAGTATGCGTCGTTTTTTCATAATGATTGATCCGTCTTTGAAATTGAAAAATCTTGTGTTTAAATGGTCGAGATCAACAGTTAATGGTAGCTAAACCACATTTAAAAATTATTCTCTAAAAAATTTCACAATAAATTCTTTCAGCCTAAGCGTTGTTTGTTTTAATCGTCTTGGGTAATAAATTTGGTTTTAATATTCGTCCTCAATTTGGCATGAGCACAAGACAAATATGGCTATAAGAGAAATATTTATGGGAGTACGGATGTACGCAATTGAGGGTTTTAACGTCCTAAAAGAACAATAATTAGTACTTAAATCTCAGAACATGTCGAGAACTTAATTCTCTACGCTGTGTTTTTGGATAAACTCCGTAGGAGAAAGCTCAAAATATTTTTTAAACTCCTTACTAAAATGCTTCCGGTCGTTAAAGCCAACCATATAGGCAACCTCAGCGACAGAATAACTGTTTTGCTTAAACAACTCAGCGGCCTTTTTTAATCGAATCTGTTTAATTAGATCAGCCACCGCATAACCGGTTACCGATTGTACTTTTTTATACAAAACAGTTCTACTCATGCCAATTTCAGCTACCAAATCATTAACGTCAAAGGTGGAATCTTCAATTTTGAACTCAATAATGGTCATTAATTTTTGTAGAAACTTTTCTTCTGGAGACACCGCATTTGATGGCGAAGGCTGTACTACAAACTGTCGCCCAAATTTTTCCCTCATTACTTCTTGAGAATGTAACAGGTTCTTGATATTAAGCTCAAGAATTTGAGGACTAAATGGCTTTGAGATATAGGCATCCGCACCTATTGAAAGGCCGTCTATTTGGTGGTCAATAGAAGCTTTAGCGGTCAACAATATGAATGGAATGTGACTGCTATATTCCAGAAGTTTAACTTTTTTACAGAACTCAAGTCCATTGATCCCGGGCATCATAATATCGCTCACAATCAAATCTGGGATCTCGTTTTCCATGTGAACCAAAGAATCCTCGGCATTTGAAAACTGTAGTATCTTATATTTTTCTATCAATATATCGGTAATTAATTTACGCACATCGTCATTGTCTTCTGCAACTAACACCGTGTATTTTTTTCCACTTGTGTTTACCGAAGCGGCGTCGGTTTGGTCTTCAGAGGGAGCTTCGTTGTCGCTATTATCATATGTTGAATCTCGTTCTATCACAATCTCTTCTTCAGTTAAGTGATCCTTTCCTGTAGGTAACGATATGGTAAAAGTGGTAAGGTTATCTCGTCCGTTATCGCTGTCAAAAGTGATTGATCCTCTGTGCAATTCAACAATGCTTTTTGAAAGCACTAAACCTATACCACTACCAATGTTGTAACGCCCTCTGTCATCAACCTGAAAAAAACTTTGGAACAGTTTAGAGTGCATATCTTTAGGAATGCCTTTTCCGTTATCTGTGATATTGATATCTACAAAGCGCTTATTACCCACCACATTCTTTATTTCCATAGTGATTTCTCCGCCAACGGACGTAAACTTGAAAGCATTAGAGAGCAGATTAAGTAAAACTTTCTCCATTTGATTTTCATCAAAATAAAGCAAAACAGGCTCTTGAGGAGCAATAAGCTTATAGTTGATTGTTGAATCGGTGGCTGTAATTGCAAACGAGTCGAAAATTTCCTTACAAAAAACCACTATATCTTGCTGACTGCAATATATTCTCATGTGGCCTTCTTCTGCTTTTCTAAAATCTAGTAACTCGGTTACTAATTTCATTAAGCGGTCCGCATTATTTTTAATTAGGTTTAAGGGCTGGGCAAAATCCTTGGTATTGGGGTTTCGCAAAATTTTATCTAAAGGCCCTAAGATCAGCGTTAAGGGTGTTCTTATTTCATGAGAAATATTAGTAAAGAAGTTTAACTTCATTTGATAAAGTTCCTCTCTCCGCTCGTTATGAACGTGTTCGAGATATAAATCACGTTTTAACATGGCCCTGTTTCTTAAAAATCTAACGATAACAACAGCTATTGAACTTATACAAATAATGTAAATTAGATAAGCCCACCAAGTTGCCCACCAAGGCGGAAGAACCGTGATAATTAAACTTTGAACTTGGTTGCTCCAAATTCTATCTTTATTTGCTGCTTTTACTTTGAAAATATAATTTCCGGGGGGTAAGTTGGCAAAATTAACTACCCGTTGTTTTCCCACATTTTGCCATTCATCTGCCCGCGGTAAACCGTCCAATTTATAAGCGTAACTATTATCGTCTGGATTGATGAAATTTAGCGCCGCGTATTTGATACTGAAAGACGATTGATCATAGGCCAACGCTATTTCTTCTGTTTCTGTAATAGATTTTAGCAAAGGCGAATCTTCTCCTCCTATTTTTGGTGTTTTATTGTTGACCAAAAACTGCGTGATTACAACTTTAGATGGTTCAGTGTTTTTTATTATTCTATCCGGAAAAAATATTGATATACCATTTAAACCGCCAAACGCAATTTCGTTAGACCTTAGTCTTAAACCGGCTCGTGAGGAAAACTGGTTACTTGCTAAGCCATCGCTTGCAGTATAACCTGTAATTACCAAATCATTTTTGTTGAACGGAACGCTAAAGTTATTGAAGTTGAGCTTATTAATACCTAAGTCTGTACTCAACCATAAATTCCCGCTTTTATCCTCAACAATAGCGTGGATAACCTCGTCTTTTAATCCTTCTTTTTTGGTAATGCTGTAAAATCTATCGGTGCTTCTGTCAAAATAATTCAGTCCGCCTTCTTCGGTACCAACCCATAGCCGGTTTTTTGAATCTTTAAACATAGTGCTAATGTTGCCGTTAGAAATTTGATATTTCGTGTCCGCAATTTTTTGATAGGTTTTTAAAACTTTCTTATTTTTGATATCGTAATAATTCAATCCATTTTGAGTCCCTATCCATAAAAAATCATCACCATCTTTTAGTAAACACGTCAAAAAATTGTCCGTCAAACCTTCAACCAAACCTTCGTCGGCATCAGCTGAATAAGTCGGAAACGGCCCTTTAACATCGTTACGTTCATCAAAAGCAAGCCTGTTTACATCAGATTTTACATTTTTATCAACTTTCTTAAGCATCTGTAAAGGCCGTTCTCCGTTGTTTAAAACATACATCAACCCCCCACCGTCTGTACCTACCCAAACCCCATCTTTATCGGGCAAAACACAGATGATGAGATTTTCCATCATCCTACCATCCACTGATTTAAAATTGTATGGTGTGTATGTTTTAGTTGCTTTGTTAAAAAGTCCTAATCCATTTAAACTGCCCACCCAAAGATTTCCTTTTCCATCATCTGCTAAAGATTTTACGCCCACACTTGGTGATGCAGGCCCTTTAGGTCTTATGGCGTAATACTCACTTAACCTTTTGTCACGGTCAATAAAATTTAGTCCGCCACCAAAGGTTCCTACCCATAATCCGCCATTTTCGTCTTCTGTAATGGCATTAACTAAAACGTGGTTTAAGCCGATAGAGTTGCCAATACTTTCGCCAATATTCTGAAAATTGGAGTTCCCCTTGTAATAAAAATTTATTCCGCCAGCAAAGGTGCCCACCCAAATGCAATCATCCTTATCTTTCAAAAAACTCCAGACGGTATTATCGCTCAAACTATTCGAGTTTAGCGGATCGTGTTTATAGTTAGTAAAGACTTCACTTTTGGCGTCTAAAACACTTATACCGTTTCGGGTTGCAAACCATAATTTCTCATTTCCATCAATTAAAATGTCTTTTACCCAATTACCTGCTATTGAATTTTTATTAAGTTTAAAAGCGTAATTGGTAACTTTTTTTTGGTTTACGGATGTTTTGAAAACACCAGATGTTTCTGTCCCAAACCAAAGGTTTCCTTGTGGGTCTTGCTTGGTAACAAAGACTTTATTGTACACAAAATTGTCGTTCTGATAAAAGAAAGAGGGCAAAGGGATAGCTTTTGCGGTAGTGGGGTCAAATAGTCTTAAACCGCTATTAGTACCCACCCAAATTTTATTCTCTTTGTCAACGTATAATGAATACACTACATCATATTTAAAATTAGGAGCTGCCGTGGTTGACTGAACATCTTCCAGTTTTAGTGTTTTTAGGTTCAATTTCTTTAACCCTCCAAACGTACCTACCCAAATATTTTTTTGTTTGTCTTCAACAACAGATGAAATGTAATTTCTACGTCCTTTTATGTCAAGTATGTCTATATGAGTAAACGTCTCTAGCTTTCTGTTATAACGATTTAAGCCATTCGCTGTACCTACCCAAATTTGGCCGTTGCTGTCTTGTAGAATTGCATTTACCCTGCTATTGCTAATGGTAGTTTTATCAGAAATATCTGCCGAAAATTTTTTGAGTTCATATCCGTCATATCTTATTAGCCCTTTCAAATTCCCAAACCACACAAAACCGTCGCGATCTTGTAAAAAGCAGGAAATAGGACTTTGCGCTAAGCCTTCGTTAAAAGAAATGTGCTTGAAATTTAAGTTTTGCCCAAAAGAAAAACACGGAAATGCGATCAGTAAGATTAACTTAAACCCGAAGCGTGTCATAATGATTTTAAAAAAGTCAATTTTCTAGATTCTAAATTTATTGGAAAACACAGTTAGCTTCGTTAAAGTAAGCAAATTGTAAGTTTCTTCCAAAATAAGTGTTCGATAAGTATTCACTTTTAAAGTCCAACATTATATTGACGCCATTAAAAAGTCTATTGGTTAGCAACCCAGCTATTATTTTTGAATTAAAAACTGAATTAAATTCAAATCTATGAAACTATCTTAAAAATAAAGGTAGGCATTTGTTCATTTTAAGGGGTACAAAAGTAATTTTTAGCCCTATAGAATCATATTTTAACACCCCAAATTACGTAAAGTAATAGATTTAGTATGCCAAAAATTTTGGCAATGAACCTATATTGAACAAATGCACCCCTATTTAAGGTGTTTTGACGTCTATTTTAATGTGTGATTTTCTTGAAGTTTGTAATGCCAGTTGTAGATTTTGAGGGAAGCCTCTGCGCTTCAAAAACTTGAAACAAACTATTTAACATTTAACCAATTTTAAAAATTCATGAGAATAACATTTATAGGTTTCAAAAAAAGATTTCCTATCAAAGCTCCAATTACAAGAGCGCAGTTCCATTTCAAAAATTGCCTACTGCTGTTTTTATTTATATCGCTAGGCAACGCTACTTTAAAAGCGCAATCATCAAAAAGCCAAAAAGGCATCGTCTATAAAGATGCTAAGTCCAAAATAGAAGATAGAATTGAGGATCTGCTCAAAAGGATGACCTTAGAAGAAAAAATACTACAGACCAACCAGTGGACTTACGGAAAAAACGCTAACGAAAACAATATTGAAGCCAGCAAGAAAGCGGTACGTCCGGAAATTGGTTCATTGATCTACAGAAGTATAAATCCTGCTTTTCGTAATGATATTATGCGCAAAGCGATGACAGAATCACGATTGGGCATTCCAATTTTAATGGGTTTTGATGTGATACACGGCTACCGCACTGTTTATCCTATTCCGTTGGCTCAAGCTTGCTCATGGAATTTATCATTGGTGGGGCAAGCTGCGGCAGTTGCCGCAAAAGAATCTAAACTATCAGGTGTGGATTGGACTTTTTCGCCAATGGTTGATGTTGCCCGTGATGCCCGATGGGGAAGAGTGGCAGAAGGTTATGGCGAAGATCCCTATACAAATTCTGTTTTTGGTGTAGCTTCTATCAAAGGATATCAAGGGAAAAACCTCTCAGATCCGTATTCAATAGCCGCTTGTTTAAAACATTACATAGGTTACAGCTTATCAGAAGGTGGCAGAGATTATCGCTATGCTGATGTTTCTGCACAAACCATGTGGGAAACATTTATGCCACCGTTTGAGGCCGGTGTAAAAGCTGGAGCAGCAACTGTAATGAGTGCTTTTAATGATATTAGTGGCATCCCCGCATCTTCAAATCATTATACCTTGACGGAAGTGTTAAAAAATCGGTGGAAACACGATGGTTTTGTGGTTTCTGATTGGGGATCTGTGGAAAACTTAATTCCGCAAGGTTTTGCCAAAGACAAAAAAGAAGCTACACTAAAGTCGTTTACAGCTGGTGTGGAAATGGATATGGTGGATAATCTTTATGTAGAAAATCTTCCGGAATTGGTAAAAGAAAGCAAAGTATCTATGGCGCAAATAGATGAAGCCGTTCGAAGAATTTTACGACTTAAATTTAGATTAGGGTTGTTTGATAAACCATACGTAGAAGAGCTACCCGAAAAAGACCGTTATTACCAACCACAAAGTATGGCTGTTGCAGCAAAACTTGCAGAAGAATCAATGGTTTTATTGAAAAACGATCGTAACACCTTGCCCTTGTCTAAAATCGTTAAACAAATTGCGCTTATTGGACCAATGGTTAAAGATAGCATCAATTTAATGGGTTCATGGGAAGGGCAAGGCGTAGCGTCTGCGGTAGAAACTTTAATGGCTGGCTTCCAAAAAGAATTTAAAAATAAAGCAGTGCTTAATTACGCCAAGGGCTGTGGTTTTGAAGCAAACGACGAAAGTGGCTTTGCCGAAGCAATAGCTGTGGCAGAGAAATCTGATGTGATTTTGGTTTGTATTGGAGAAATGAAAAAATGGAGTGGGGAAAACGCAACACGATCCACCATTGCCCTGCCCGCCATTCAAGAAAAATTGGTTGCAGAACTAAAAAAAACTGGCAAACCGGTAATCTTAATTTTATCTAGCGGAAGACCCATTGAACTGGCCAGGTTAGACAAATCAGCCGATGCAATGTTGGCAATATGGCAACCCGGAATTGCTGGCGGAAGTGCTGTTGCCGGCTTAATATCCGGAAGATTGAATCCATCAGGGAAATTGGCCATTACTTTTCCGCTAGCTACCGGGCAAATCCCAACTTACTACAACATGAGGGAATCTGCCCGCCCCAAATTGGGTGGCTATCAGGACATTTCAACTGCTCCAATGTATTGGTTTGGGTATGGTTTAAGTTACACGGACTTTACTTATGGCAAGGTTTCTTTGTCTGCTACTGCGATTAAAAAAGACCAGAAAATAACAGCTGAGGTGGAAATCACAAACACCGGTAAAATGGACGGTAAAGAAACTGCATTATGGTTCATCACTGATCCTGTTGCTTCCATCACTCGTCCGGTAAAAGAATTGAAGTTTTTTGAGAAAGAAAACCTAAAAGCCGGAGAAAAAAGAACATTTAAGTTTGAGATTGACCCAATGAGAGATTTAAGCTTTCCGGATGCAAATGGCGTACGGCGTTTAGAAAGTGGAGATTTTTATGTGACGATAAATGATCAAAAAATAAAATTTGAATTGGTTGATTAATAATACCAAAAACACAAATTAAAAAAACACAAGTATGATTGCATCTTTCAAAAAAGCGAAACCCCTATGCCTTTTACTGGGCTTAATTTTATTACAACAAATTAGCAGTAAGGCGCAAACAGCCAATAAAATTGAAACGCTCATTTCAAAAATGACTTTGGAAGAAAAAGTTGGTCAAATGACCAATATTACTATTGGAATGGTAGCTACTGAGGTGGGCGATTCTCTGGTTATTGATAAGGATAAGTTGCGCAACATAATGCTGAGCCATAAAGTAGGTTCTTTCCAAAACGTAATTGGTCATGCTTATTCTTTACAGAACTGGCATAATATGTTAGACGAAATCCAGACCATCAACATGAAAGAGTCTAGGCTAAAAATCCCTTTACTTTATGCAATTGATGCCGTACACGGTGCAGATTACACTTTAGGTTCAACCATCTTTCCTCACAACTTAGGCTTAGCCGCTACCAGAAATACCGACTTAGCGAAATTAGCAGCGCAAATTACTGCCAAAGAAGTGCGGGCAACCGGGATCAGATATAATTTTTCTCCAGTTTTAGATGCCGGCAGGCAAGTACTTTGGCCGCGTTTGGCAGAAACTTTTGGCGAAGATATTAATTTGGTTACCAAAATGGGATTGGCCGAAATTGAAGGTTATGAAGGAACAGATTTAAAAAGCATCAATTCTGTTGCCGCCTGCATGAAACACTTTATCGGTTATTCTTTCCCAACTTCTGGTAAGGACAGGTCTTCAGCTTTGATTCCTGATATTACTTTAAGAGAATTCTTTTTACCAGCATTCGCTGCAGCGGTAAAAGCTGGAACTCGTACTGTGATGGTAAACTCTGCCGAGGTTAACGGCATCCCTGTACATTCCAATAAATATTTATTGACGGATGTTTTAAGGAAAGAATTAGGTTTTAAAGGTGTGGTAATTTCTGATTGGGAAGATGTAAAAAAACTGACCGAAAGACACCGCACTGCAGTTTCTTATAAGGAAGCAGTTTTTCAATCTGTTGACGCCGGAATTGATTTGTGCATTGTGCCAATGGACTTGGATTTTAGCAAATACCTGATTGAGCTAGTTCAGGAAAAAAGAATTCCTATAGCAAGGATCAACGAATCAGTAAGAAGGGTTTTACAGTTAAAAGAAGATGTGGGATTGTTTGACCATCCTTATGTTGAGCAGGAAGCGATAAAGAATTTTGCCCACCCAGCATACAAAACCGCTGCCTTAAATGCCGCAAGAGAATCAATGACTTTATTGAAAAATAAAGACAATGTTTTACCACTAGCTAAGGATAAAAAGATATTTATTACAGGGCCTGGTGCAAAATCTTTAACCACTTTAAATGGCGCATGGACATATTCTTGGCAGGGAACAAATGTCAACTTTTTTAATAAAAGCCAATTAACAATTGTACAAGCTATCCAACAAAAAGCAAAAAACACCAGCTATGCTTTAGGCACAGATTTTAAAGGAGAGAAGGATGAAATTGCTTTAGCCGTTGCCGGTGCAAAAGATGCAGACCAAATTGTAGTTTGTTTAGGGGAAGATGCTTATGCCGAAACTCCGGGAAATATCGAGGATTTAGAATTACCGGAAAATCAATTGAATTTGGTTAAGGCCTTAAGTAAGTTAAATAAGCCAATCATAGCTGTATTCACAGAAGGCAGACCAAGGCTCATTAGAAAAATTGAGCCCTTGTTAAGCGGGGTTATTTTAGCTTATTGGCCTGGCGAAATGGGAGCAAATGCTATCGCCGATGTTTTATTTGGTGACTATAATCCTTCTGGTAAATTACCTATTACCTATCCAAAAAACCCAAATTCTTTGGTTACTTACGATCATAAATATTTAGATGAAGTATTTGAAAGTGCTAGCCCTCAAATTTATTCGGAGGAATTTAACCCCCAATTTACTTTTGGTTTTGGCTTAAGTTATACCACTTTTGATTACGGCCCAATTACTTTTTCATCAGCTACATTAAAAGGAAATGGAACAATTGATGTTAAAGTAACCATTACCAACTCTGGTGAAATCGCTGGTCAAGAAACTGTTGAAATGTACAGTTCAGATTTAATTGCCTCTATAACTCCATCAGTAAAAAGATTGAGAGATTTCACTAAAATATATTTAGAATCGGGACAATCAAAAGAGGTTACTTTTAAATTATCAGCTAAAGATTTGGCTTTTGTAGGTAAAGATTTAAAATGGACAACCGAGTCTGGAGATTTTAACATCACCATCGGAAATCAGATAAAGAAATTGGTTTATAGTGCAAACTAAGCAGGATGAATTATAGAAAAATGAAATTAAACAAATTCAGTTGCTCGCTTATATTGGTAGTTTGCTTTCTAAGTACGCAGTCATGGGCGCAAGCCAAAAAGCAATTCAACGCTTTATTAATTACCAAAACGGCTGGCTGGCACCACGAATCTATCAATGAGAGCGTTACCGCAATTAAGGGACTAGGAGAAAAAAACTTCTTTAACGTCGCCTGGAACCAGGACGGTGTACCAATTACAGAAAAATACCTGCAGAACTTTCAAGTAATCATATTCCTGAATACCACTGGAGACATTTTTAATGATGATGAACAAAAAGCAATCGAAAAATTCATCCAATCAGGCAAAGGATATGTTGGTATCCACAGCGCATCAGACACAGAATATGATTGGCCTTGGTACACCAAATTGGTCGGCAGAATGTTTCACATCCATCCCGTAATTCAAACCGCAAAATTAAGGCTGACCAATAACAAATTCACAGGTTTAGAAGGTTTTGCAGACGGCCAATTATGGACAGACGAATGGTACGAGTTTGGGCCAGAAACCACAAAAGGACTTAATTATATCCTTGAGGTAGATGAAGCAACCTATAATCCCAATGCTGAATGGGCGGATAGGAAGTTGAAAGGCATGGGTATGGGCAATTTCCATCCGATAGCTTGGTACCATGAATACGATGGCGGAAGATCTTTTTATACTGCATTAGGTCATCAGCCCACAGACTACAGCAATGATGCTTTTTTAAACCATGTTTATGCCGGAGTTTACTGGGCAGCAACTGGTAAAAAATAATACGTTTTAAAACACATAAGCAAATGACTTATCATCCATCAGAAGACAGATACAATAAAATGGCTTACAACCGTTGCGGCAAAAGCGGATTAATGTTGCCGGCGTTATCTATGGGTTTGTGGCACAACTTCGGCGATATAGACAATTACGAAACTTCGTGTGATATTTTACATACCGCTTTTGACAATGGCATTACTCATTTTGATCTGGCCAATAATTACGGGCCTCCGGCCGGTTCTGCGGAAAGCAATTTCGGGAAAATTTTAAAACAAGATTTCCTTCCTTACCGTGATGAACTGATTATTTCTACAAAAGCAGGCTGGGGAATGTGGCCTGGCCCTTACGGCGATTGGGGTTCAAAAAAATACCTGACCGCCAGTTTAGACCAAAGTTTAAAACGGATGGGATTAGATTATGTGGACATTTTTTATCACCACCGTCCAGATCCCGAAACTCCATTAGAAGAAACCATGGGCACCTTAGATTTAATGGTTCGCCAAGGTAAAGCACTTTATATTGGCATCTCTAGTTACGAGCCCGCTGAAGCTGCCCAAGCTTTTAAAATCTTAAAAGAGTTAGGTACGCCCTGTCTTATTCATCAACCCAAATACTCCATGTTTGATCGTTGGGTAGAAGATGGATTGTTGGATGTTTTAGAAGAAAACGGTGTAGGATGTATCCCTTTCTCTCCTCTTGCGCAAGGGTTACTCACCAACAAATACCTACACGGAATTCCTGAAGATTCCAGGGCCGCAAGCCATCGTGGAAACGGAGCTATTGAGGAAGAACAGCTAAATGACGCCACAATTGAAAAGATCAAGAAACTGAATGTTATCGCCCAAAAAAGAGGACAGAACTTAGCCCAAATGGCACTTTCATGGATTTTGAAAGACCCTAGAATTACTTCTGTTCTATTAGGAGCGAGTAAAGCAGCCCAAGTGTTAGATTCTATAAAATGCTTAGAAAATTGCAGTTTTTCTGATGATGAACTAAACCAGATAAACCAAATTTTATCCTAATAATATGAAGTCAAAATTTTTATTTATTACACTATTTGTCGCCATTTTTGCGCAAACTAAAGCCCAAATACCCAAGGCCAAAATTGGCTCCTTCGATTCCTTTTTAGACATCGGTAAACCGAAATTGAAAGGTTCTGCAAGTTATAGCGAGCCCTCACAGACTTATCTGATAACCGGTACAGGCTCCAACATTTGGTATGCACAAGACAGCGTTTCTTTCCTTAGCAAAAAAATGACCGGCGATTTTATCCTTCAAACACAATTTAAATTCATTGGCGAAGGTCACGAACCTCACCGCAAGGCAGGCTTAATGATCAGAACTTCAACTACACCAAACTCAGCAGCAATTGTTTGTACCGTACACGGCGATGGCTTAACTTCCTTCCAATACCGTACTGCGAGTGGGGAGATAATGAAAGAGATTAAAATGAAAATTAAAGGTCCGGATGTTTTACAATTGGAAAAAAAGGGAAACACTTTTACCATGTCAGTTGCCCATTTTGGAGATGTTTACCAAACCGAAGTGCTAAATGATATTGATTTGGGAGAAACTACACTTGCCGGTCTTTTTGTTTGCCCCCACACCAATAAATTTGTGGAAGAAGCAGTGTTTAGCAACACCAGAATATTCAATACAGCACCCGACAACCTTATTCAGTATAAAGATTATTTGGGGAGCGCTTTGGAAATATTGGAAGTAAGTACTGGACACCGGGAAGTTGTGGCAAACTACAAAGGTTCCTTTCAGGCACCAAACTGGACACCAGATGGTAAAACATTAATATACAACCAAGAAGGCAAACTTTATAATTTTGATATCAACAGTAGAGCTTCTAGTATTTTAAATACAGACTTTGCGATCAAAAACAACAACGACCATGTACTTTCTTTTGATGGAAAACAGATAGGGATTAGCCATCAAGATGCTAAAGACAAAGGACAATCAGCAGTTTACACGGTAGCTACTTCTGGTGGTGTTCCGAAAAAAATCACAGAGAAAACTCCTTCTTATTTTCATGGCTGGTCGCCAGATAATTCAACATTACTTTACACCGCTGAACGCAATGGCGATTTTGATATTTACAAAATAGATGCAAACGGTGGAAAAGAAAAACAACTGACCACTGCAAAAGGGTTAGATGATGGTTCAGAGTATTCGCCAGACGGAAAAACAATTTACTTCTGCTCTACCAGAACTGGTAAAATGCAAGTTTGGAAAATGGACCCAAATGGCAAAAACCAAACTCAGTTGACTTTTGATGAATACAACAACTGGTTTCCGCATGTTTCGCCAGATGGTAAATGGTTGGCTTTCATATCTTTCTCTAAAGATGTACCGGCAGAAAAGCACCCGTTTTACGAAAGGGTTTACATTAGATTAATGCCGATTGAGGGCGGTCAACCTAAAGTGATTTCATACCTGTACGGCGGCCAAGGCAGTTTAAACGTCCCAAGCTGGTCTCCAGACAGTAAAAAAATCGCTTTTGTAAGTAACGGAAACTTTTAATTACGACCTAAAAACTATTAAGATATGAAACAGATAAAAAACACCGTAAATGCCATCACAAAAAGATTTGCTGTTTTTGCATTTGCGATTGCTTTACTTCCAACACCTGCACTAGCGCAGACAAATTCAGAAAGCTATCCTCTAATTCCATCGTTAAACGCATATTCTTTCAACGATTTATTAATGGCAAAAGATGCCCGAAATAAACAACAGGTTTATACACTCTTCAACTTATTAGACTGGTGTAAAACAAACCATATTAAAGGATTAGATCCTACTGCTTATTTCTTCCCCACCTACCCTATTGTGCCTTCTGATGAGTATCTTAAAAAGTTTAAAGACAGAGCTGCCGAATTAGAAATTACGTTAACCGGCACCGGAATCAGAAATGATTTTGCATCGCCAGACCCAAAAATTAGAGAGGCTGGGGTTGAACTTGCTAAAAACTGGATTGTGGCAGCGCATAAAATGGGGATACCTGTTGTTCGGTTGTTTTCTGGCGAAATATCAAAAGGCTATGAAAATAGGTGGAAAGAAGTTGCGGACTGGATGATAGAGAGTTACAAAGAATGTGCAGCTTATGGCGAAAAATATGAGGTTAAAATCGGGATTCAAAACCATGGAGACATGTTACAAACTGCTGAGCAATGTAAATATGTGCTTGATGGCGTAAACTCCAAATGGGCAGGTCTAATTGTTGATACCGGGAATTTTAAAACCGCCGACCCATATAAAGATATTGCCGAAGTGATCCCGTATGCAATCAACTGGCAAATTAAAGAAAGCCCTTATGAGATTGGCAACCCTGTTCAAACAGATTATTATAAGCTGATCAAAATTATAAAAAATGGCGGTTATACAGGTTTTTTGCCTGTAGAAACCTTGTTGGTGCGTGGCAGACCATACGACCCTTTCGCTTTAGTGCCTCAAATGCTAGGCAACTTACAAACCGCTATAGAAAAAGCCTATTAAAATTTTAAAAATGAAGAGATGGAGAAAATAACGAAATACCTATCCATAGTTACGCTGATGACCATTTTGACAGGTTGTGGTGTTCTTGCCCAGAATAATAAAAATTACGCTTTTGAGCAAAATAAAAAATTAGGAAGAGGAGTGAACATTATTGGTTACGACCCTATTTGGGATGACTTTTCAAAAGCTAGAATGCAGGAAAAGCACTTCAAATTGATTAAAGAAGCTGGTTTTGACAACGTTCGGATTAAGATTAGTCCTTTCCGTTTTTCTATGAAGGATGCTGACCACACCATAAATCCCAAGTTTTTCAAAACTTTAGATTGGATCATTGCGCAATCGCTAAAAAACAATTTAATGGCAATTGTAGATTTTCATGAACACGGCGCAATTGAAAAAGATCCGTTGGGTACAAAACCGATGCTTTTAGCCATGTGGAAGCAAATTGCAACACGCTATAGCGATCAGCCGCAGGATGTTGTTTTTGAAATAGCAAATGAACCTAATATGGATCCTGAGCTGTGGAACCAGATCCATAAAGAGGCGTATGACATCATCAGAAAATCAAACCCCAACAGAACTTTATTGATTGGTACAGTTTACGGTAACCAGATAAATCATTTAAAAGATTTGAAATTGCCGGAAGATGATAGAAACATTATTGTGGCAATCCATTATTACAGCCCTATGAAATTTACGCACCAAGGTGCCCCGTGGTCTGTTAAAAGCAAAGATTTTAGTGGCATAACCTGGACAGGCACAAAAGAAGAAACGGAAGCAGTTAACGCGGATTTTGATAGCGCTCAGAACTGGAGCTTAAAAAACAACAGACCGCTAACCCTGGGCGAGTTTGGCGCTTATGACAAAGGAGACATGAAGTCTAGAGCTACTTGGACAGATTATGTTGCTAGAAAAGCAGAAGCCAGAAATTGGAGCTGGAGTTATTGGCAGTTTGATTCGGATTTTATTGTTTACGATATAGATAAAGATGAATGGGTTAAACCGATCAAAAATGCTTTGGTGCCCGAGTAGAGCATCAACAATCTAACCATAATTTTACCTCATTATAATTCAATTTTAAAATGCAAGATTACAAATTAGATGCTGCTAAAGCTTCTTTGGATTTCATTACTCCCAAGCAAAAAATAGAACTTGGTGCAGGCAGCACAATTTTTCACATCATTGATTTTATCTTGAAAAATCCCAAATTAGCACAGTCGTTAACGTTCGTGTCATCCTCATTTAAAACCAGGGAATATTTGCGTGAACAAGGTCTCAAAGACCAATTATCTTCAGATATGGAAGGAGTAGAGATATACTTTGATGGTTGCGATCAATTTGACAAAGAACTCAATGCGTTTAAGAGTGGTGGGGGAATTCATACCAATGAAAAAATAATAGCTGCTAATGCAAAAGAATTTATTTTAGTGGGAGATGAGAGTAAATATGTTGAAAACCTCGATCATACCTTTCAATTAGTAGTGGAGATTTTACCCGATGCATTGCCTCTTGTTCGTAAAAAGATCCACTTGCACTATCCAGAATCTATTGTAACTCTTAGAGTGAGTACGCAAAAAGACGGTGCAGTTATCACTGAAAACGGAAACTTACTTGCTGATATTAGATTTCCTGCAATTCCCGTTCTAGCGGAACTAAATACTAAAATTAAAATGATCACTGGAATAGTGGAACATTCCCTGTTTTATAGAATGGCAAAAAAAGCTATTATAGCAGGGAAAAATGGGATTAAAATTGTTGAGCCTAATTTTTAAAAAATTACCTAAAATCAAAATTCAATAATAACAATATGGAAGATCCTATCAACACCGGAATGTTATCTTTTGGAACGTCTGGGACACTATTTCATTCTCCATTTTTACAAGTACATTCTGGATTCAATCTAACTGCAGTAGTAGAAAGATCTGACAAAAAAGCCCATCTTCAGTTTCCGAATATTAAAAGTTTCGACACTGTTGAAGAAATGATATCCGACGCTGATATTGACCTTGTCATTGTAAATACACCAAATTATACGCATTTTGAGTACGCTATGAAAGCAATCCAATCCGGAAAGCATGTGCTTGTAGAAAAGCCTTTTACAATATCGTCTAAAGAGGCTAAGCTTCTTTTTGCTGAAGCTAAAAAACATAATCGATACGTTCTGCCCTATCAAAACCGCAGATATGACAGTGATTTTTTATCAGTAAAAAATATTGTTGATTCTAATAAATTAGGACATCTCGTTAAAGGCGTGATTCAGCTTTTTTATATCAATATCAGCAACTTGGTAATGACTTAGTAGAAATCCAGTTATATGCTTTTTAGACGTTTGGTATCCCTTTAATGTGTTTGCTTGAAAGCCATTCCCAGTTAAAGCCTTTACCTTATTGTTGTGTTTCGTAAAAAGCTCTAAGAGCTGTCGTGACTTTTCATTTTTCCCAGAGAAATAATCACTGATACTCTTGGCCGTTATGATTTCTCCGGCCTCTAAAAGCACATGGTGTGCAATTTTTATTCTTTGTTGTAATGTATCCAGATAAGCGTTGAGTGTTCTAATCTTTTCTTTCTTTCCAGTTCCTCGACCCACGCTGTTGTTCCATTCGTCGGGCAGACAAACTTGCCCAGTAGATAATTCAGAACGTTTGCCGTTTACCGTGATACGTAGATAAATAGGGACAGATCCTGATTCATAGTTCTTTTGCCTTCTGATGTAGAAGATCAAGCTAAAGTTAGTTTTCATAATGTTACCATTAAAGAGTTATACAAAAATAGCTTTACAAAAAGAGAAATTCAAGATGTTCATCTATTGAACATGTTGTTTTACAATTGATTGTGACAAATTAGGTGCGTAATTTTTCTTGCTGTATCGACGCACCGAATCTCGCACCTTAATATTGCGAATTAATGCATATTTTAGCATTTTCCCACCAACAAAAAAGCCTGCAATCTTATGATTTGCAGGCTTTTAGTTGATTTTGATACTGAAATGTGTAGCCCGTAGGGGAATCGAACCCCTGTTTCTAGAATGAAAATCTAACGTCCTAACCCCTAGACGAACGGGCCAT